>DATFJT010000100.1:0-18173 GCA_035269065.1 Saprospiraceae bacterium
CAATGTCCAGGTAATGGATTTCGTCGAAGTAATGTTTTGCTGCATAAGCTGTAAACACACTCGTAACGCCAGGGTCGAAACCACATCCCAGAAGTGCCATGAGACCAGCCTCCTTAAATCGATCCTGATAGGCCCATTGCCACTTGTACTCGAACTTGGCCTCATCCCTTGGCTCGTAATTGGCGGTATCGAGATAGTGCACGCCGGTTTCCAGGCAGGCTTCCATAATCACCAGATCCTGATAAGGCAGCGCGAGGTGTAGTACCATCTCTGGCTTTACTTTACGCAACAGGTTCACCAATTCTTCTTTTTTTTCAGCATCTATGCCATAGGTAGAAATATGTACGCCTAATTTACCTTTGATGAACTGGGCAATATCATCACATTTGCTTTTGGTTCGACTTGCCAAGTGAATATCAGTGAAGGTATGGCTATGCAGTGCACATTTGTAACAGGTGACACGACTAACCCCTCCAGCTCCTATGATCAAAACTCTAGACATAAAATCATATTTTTCTACCGCAAAAATAGGCTATTTTTGATGGATTATATTCTCTGACCGACGAGGTTTTGTTTATTAAAGGAAATTACTTTATGCCTCATTTTTCTCATTTTAACCCTGATGAAGCTCACGAGGCCAATGGAAATTTTGCCGGCTTGCCTCATGCAGGGGAAGAGGCTAGTATTTTCTACTTGCCCATTCCCTGGGATGCGACCACCTCAGGCAGGAAGGGTACATCTCAGGGCCCAGAAAATATTTTGAGGCAATCATTGGAAATTGATTTATTCGACCCGCAAGTACCGAGATCCTGGAGCTTTGGGCATCAATTTCTTGAAATAGATCATGATCTTTTAAGTCTGAACAATCGGATTAGAGGGATGGTGGAAAACCATCGTGAAAATCAAATAGATCTACATGAAATTAATGAGTCTTGTGCTGCAGTAAATGAGTATGTCTTTAAGGAAGTGAGCAAGTATTTATCCTCGAAGAGACTGATTACGCTGATCGGTGGGGAACACAGTCTTAGCCTGGGAAGCATTCGCGCACATCTGCAGATGTATCCGGATATGAATGTGGTTCAACTGGATGCACATATGGACTTAAGAAGGGCATACGAAGGTTTGAAGTATTCTCATGCTTCCGTTTTTTACAATGTGTTGAATAATTTGCCTCTCAAAGGACTTTTCCAAATTGGTGTACGCGATTTTTGCAGCGAAGAGTGGGATCGCGCGCAGGGTGAGGATTGCATTCATAGCCTGACAGCAGAAGAAATATTTAAGGGTAAGGCTAGGGGTAGGCATTTTGAAAAACAATTGAATAAATTTTTAGAGCCCTTAGCAAAAGAGGTCTATCTGAGTTTGGATATTGACGTGCTGGAGCCACATCTTTGTCCGGGCACTGGCACTCCCGTTCCTGGAGGGCTAGCCTTTTGGGACATTATGCTGATTGTAGATTTCATCCAGGGGAGCGGAAGAAAAATTGTGGGCTTCGACCTTGTAGAAACTGGTGGTGAGGCCTATGTAGACGGTTTTACAGCAGCAAAATTGTTGTATAATATTGCCGGAAGAGTCCTAAATAACCATGTTGCATACCGCTGAGCGACCTGACTATGGCCTATGAAAACATATGCTTTGTAAGTTGAATGGGGTAGTGGTTTAAGAATTTTAATTGTAGTTTTTTTAGCCTGTAGGCTTGGTCTTTGCGCTTTTCGAGCTGCAGTTGCTGAAGTATTTTTATGGGATTTTGACTGGTCCAATTTGGAGCAACGTAAGGGAGTTCATCGTATAATGCGGAGAAATGAGCGCTTGGTTTCCTTTCTGTTTTCATCAAGCTGGGAGAAAAAACGAGCATTTGCATGGCCGTGATCAACTCCTTCTGCAAATTTTGATTCAGTTGATCGAAGCGTTTGCTTTTAGGTACTGTCACTTTTTCAGTTTCGCTATGTCTCCATCCTTGAAGTTTCGTTTTGCCCTGGACCTTACGGTGTTTTTGCGGCAAAAGCATGCCCGGCTCATAGGGCTGATCAATGAATAAACATATCTTCCTTATTGTATTTTCCGGGTTTTCGATGAGATGTTCGTAGGGAAGTATGAAGAGGCGATCACTCTTTTCATAGCCTGCAGCTAAAGATAAGTGAATAAGCGTATGACTAAGGGCTGCAAACAAACTATTTCCTTTGTCAAGAAGAGAGCAAATGATCTCCAGGGGATCGCGAATGGTAACAATTACTTTACCCAAAGGAAAGCTGGAGAGAAATTCGTCGATGCAATAGACATTATTAGGTGTTTTTTCAGCCCAATAATGCTTGTTGTTTTTCTCAAGTAATTCTTTAAAAAAAGACGAAATAAAAGACTCAAAAGAATGAGTATTCTTTACTAATTCTTTGACTTGCTTTTGATTGGGATAGAGTTCTACCCCAGTACACAAAATGCCGGTGATGTTATGCCAGGCATTGGGCCGAACCCCCAATGGTCCTTTTCTGAAAAGCCTGTTTTTGCTATTTCCCCAATTCAGATAAAGCTCTCTGATCGACAACAAACGAGTTTCCGGGCCGCAATAAATATTGCTGTGCCGATTGAGTATTTGCCTCAAGAGCGAACTACCTGTGCTGGGTGCACCCCCGATCATTAAGGCCATAATTCTGTAAAATTAACTTGCCAACTGATATAGAAGCTTACCATCAATAGAAGGCTCATGGCCGCATAGGATTTTATCGGGAAAAAGCTTGAGATACTTATATTTAATTTATGGCTTAAATAAAACACCAGTAGCACTTTGTGAATGGCATAAGCAAGTACAGTAGCAAACATAATACCCAATATGCCCCAGATCAAACCAAAAACAATGCTAAATACGATATTACCTGCAAGTTCAACACCTGTGAGGATCAGTAAAATCCGTTCTTTTTTATAGGCCATTAATACACTTTGTCCGATCATCACTCGAAACAGCAGCATCAACAAATATATATTGAAGAATATGGCGGATACGCGGTATTCTGATGAGAATACCCACTCATAGACATAGGGACTGAGAAAAAAGAGGAGGGCAACCAGTGGGAAACTCCAATTCAGGAGGAATTTTAATCTTCTCTTCATCTGTTCTTGCCAATCTGATTTTTGCTGAATGGTGAGTATAAAACCTGCTGCCATTGAAGTGAAAATGATATTTAGTAAGGGGAGTTCTCTTGCGCCATATCGAAAGACACTGAAGGGGTATTCAGGGAAGAGATAATTGAGTATAAAACCGTCGAGAAAATTCATAAGACCTCCGAGCAGGGCAATGCCCAGAAAGTCGACAAACGTATGGAACAAAGCCTTCTGAAAAAGAGGTGGCCTTAAACCTCGCGCAAAAACCAATACGAGTAGAGATTTAAAAAGATGTATTCCAATGATGGCCGTGATCACCTCTTCAATGGATCTGTGCCAGAAGAAAAGTAGACTAATAACAATCAAATAAATGCCTATGTAAGAGAGAGAAAAAACAAAGAGCCATTTAAGCTTCTTGTGGATCAGGATGAAATGTTCTATGCTATTGGCCAGAGGTAATGCCAGTACCAATCCAGATAGAAGGTAGGGATTGATTCCCTCTACAGAATAAGCAATGCACCAGGCAGCAACTGCAGACAATACTGTCAAGAAGCTACCAATCAACAGAGCGGTAAATTCAGCCGTTTTACCATTGTTGGTCAGAATGGTTTTGTTTAAAGCTCCGGTAATAAAGAAGCTTAGTGCAGCGCCGTAAAAGAGATACAACTCCAGTTGACTTGTTTGGCTTATTTCGTAACCCAATTTGACGGGCAGAATACCCAATAAAATTTGTGTGCCGAGCCTTAAAAAAGCATGAAATTGAAGAGCCTTGGAGGGATCGTTCCACCATTTAAAGAGGGCATTCATCAGAGTGCCAGGTGACTTTCATTGAAAACAACCCCCTTAGTTTTCAAGCGGCTCAAGATTGGCCTGTAGACTTTTCCTTCTATGGGAATTGATTTATCTGTGTGAGTGATTTTTTCACTCATAACCAACTCTGCCATAATGGCCAGGGGCAACCCAACCAATCGGGACATCGCTGTATTTTCCTTATCCATACCCTTGAGCGACAAAACAGAATCCAACTGATGCAATTTTTTATTTTTCCTATAGATAATTTCATGATACATAACGATAAGATCTTTGTCGTTTTCTTGGAGATTCCACTTTCGCATGAGTAAATCTTCAAGGATATCTGCCATGCTGCCTTCAGTAAGGGGGATGTATTCTGTAGACAATAAGCCACAATCGATTAATTTCTCAATGACAGCATCATTTGGTGCGATATCAAGGAATTTGGAGAGCTTAAGCAATAGGTCCTCTTCTCGAGATGCTTTAACAATGCCCCTCAGGAGATCCTCGTAAGCCAATTCTTGAATGTCAGTCAGGTCACTTTTGTCATCTGTTAAGCCCAATGCAATAAGTGCGTGCCATGCTCTGCAGAAACCAGGCCTGCGTAATGTGCCCCGAATGACAGTAGGGCAATCTTGCAAATCGTAGAGGTCGATGTAGCGAGAGGAATCCCTGTTTGGATACCAATCGAAATGTCCCACATGTGGAACCTCTACCTGATAGGCTTTCTTGAATAATTCGAAATAAGGGGTGAAGTAGCTTCGTCCATTGGCCTTAAATTGAGCTGTACCTTTTCCGGCCAATACTACATTTCTGGGATTCCAACTGAATTTGTAGCCCCACTTGTTGTTGTCGCTTTCATCAGCGACTAATCCTCCGGCAAAAGAACGAAAAGAAATGACTTCTCCCTTTTTTTTCCGAATGCCATCAAACATATGCATAGCGGAAATGTGATCAAGGCCGGGATCCAGCCCCAGCTCCCCCATGAAAACCAATTCCTTTGCGCGCCCTTTTGTGTAAATGTCTTCGAGCGACTTACTGACATAGGAAGCATTGAGAAAATGCTTTTCGAGCTCGAGGCAATCTTTTGCAGGTAATTCGTGCATGCTTGCAGGCAGCATAGAAATCACGAGATCCTGTTGGGCGATTAGAGATCTTCTTTGGTTAGCGTCAAAAATATCAAAAGTGGCGGTTTGGATATTTTCGTAAGCCGACTTCCTTCGTTCTAACAATTCTTCGTTGAAGTCAGCAACAGTGACTGTCCAACCGTTTTTCTGGGCGGAGCTAGCGAGATAAGAAATTAAGGTAGTAGCTGAGCGTCCTGCTCCGATAATCAGTAGTTTTTGCATATTTCCTTGTGCTTCTGGATAAACGAAGATATAAATTCTGTATTTTGTTAGGCTCCAATGAAGAAAATGAAAGAAGAGAAAAAATTTGAATTCAGTTACAGTTATTATTCGCATCAAGATGAATTGACCGGAGCTGAACAAGAGCTCATCAAACGATCCATTTCAGAAGCTGAAAATGCCTATGCTCCTTACTCTGGTTTCCACGTTGGGGCGGCAGGAATTGTTTCGGGTAATGAAATAGTGGGTGCGTCCAATATGGAAAATGCTGCTTATCCTCAATGCCTTTGTGCTGAGCAGGTGCTTTGCGCAGCAGTAAAGTCACAATTCAATGATCAGCCCATTACCGGAATGGCAGTTTACAGTCCCAATTGGAAGAACCACCTTCCTTTAAGTCCCTGTGGTTCTTGTCGACAGATTTTAGTGGAAAAGGAAAGAAGGCAGAATGTTAACCTAGTATTATTTCTACTTAGTGCCAGCGGTGAAATATGGAAAATTCCTTCGGCTCTTTCTTTACTGCCTTTTGGATTTCAATAATTTTTCCAGTCAACCTGCTAACCAAATGACTGGCATTTCTGATTGACGTTTCAGACTAGGCATCTGTTGTATTTTCAATTAATTTGAGATTAGGACTACAGCAAGGTGGCAAAATGAAAGTTGTGCAGCTTTTATAGTTTTATTATCTTTTTGATCAAATCCAATTTGCTCATTTTAAATTCATACTCATGTTATTGGCTCGCTTTTCGTCTACACTTTTCTTAATCTTATCATTTGCTTACCTCCCCGCACAAATGTTGCTTACCGGAGTTTTTGATGCTCAACCCGGTGCATCAGGAGCCAAGGGTGTTGAGCTTTTTGTTGCAGGAGATATTCAAGATGCGAGCAACTATGAAATAGGTTCAGCCAATAATGGCAGTGGGAATGTTGATGGAGAGTTTACCTTTCCCCAAATAGCATTGTCAGAAGGCACTTTTGTTTATCTCGCAGCTGATAGCGCTAAATTCACAGAATTCTTCGGTTTTAATGCGGATTTTATAACCGGAGCTATGAATATAAATGGTAATGACGCCATAGTTCTTTTAGAGGGTGGCACCCTGGTAGATGTTTATGGAGATCCAGATGTGGATGGCGAGGGTACTATTTGGGAGCACACGGATGGATGGGGCTACAGGAACAGTGGAACATTCAGCAGTACACGTTTCGAACCATCTAATTGGACATTTAGTGGGGTGGACGGCCTAGAAGGTGGTGCAAGCAATGCCGTGGCGCCAATACCATTTCCTTTAGGAACCTATGTGCCAGACAGCCGGCCGAGGCTTACGGATGACAATTATTTCATGATTTTGAATGACTCTTTGTTCTTTAATCCACTTGAGAATGATGCCGTTTCATTTGATCCCATGACTACACTAGAAATCGTTTCCGGTCCATTTAATAGTTCTTTCTTTCTCATTGGGGAGCCTGATTGGCTTTACGTGCCAGCGAACGACTTCTGTGGTGTTGACTCTCTCGATTACGAAATTTGCAATGCTGAGGGATGTGACACGGCTCGGGTGATGATAGAAATTGATTGTAATGATGGACTGCCCCTGTATAGAATTTCACAAATCAATGGCCTCAATGCCGAAAATGAAGCAGACTCAGTTGATGTTGCCTGCCGACTCCGGGGTGTGGTTCACAGTATAGATTACAGGGTAGATGGGTATACCTTCTTCATTCAAGACGATCCTGATGCCGGTATTATGGCTTTTAACTTTAATGATGTTGATACGGTTATTGAAGTAGAATTGGGGCAGGAACTTGAAATCACTGGAACTATTGATCAATTCAATGGACAACTTCAGATTTTTGTAGACAGTCTTGACTTGATTTCAGAGGACAACGCTTTGTTCGGGCCAAGAACAGTGACCGAGCTGGATGAGGAGACTGAGAGTATTTTCGTACAAATGGAATTGGTAGAATTGGACAATCCTGCAGAATGGAGAGGTGATGGCTCTTCTTTCAATGTGAGTGCTTCATTGCCATCAGGATACTCTTTCACAATCCGCGTGGATGATCAGACGGTGTTCTCCAATTTGCCAGCACCGCAGGGTAGCTTCACCTTACGAGGTATTGGCAGCCAATTTGATCCGGAGGCACCATTAGACGAAGGCTATCAGATTTTACCGCGAATTATCGAGGATATTTCTCCATATGATACGGCATTTAACTATAACGAATACACGATTGCTGAACTCCGTGAAGGTGATTTTGGAGGTGTTTTGGTGCGTCTGGGGGAGAAAGTCGTAACGACCGGGGTGCCAGTGGGAGTCAATTACAATCCTGGTGGATCTTCATGGGCGCTTATGGATGAGCAAGGGGAAAATGGAATAAATATTTTTAGTTTTTCAGACAACTATGGTTTTTCAGATGATTTCAATCAGTCTACTTATCGCATTAGTGGCACACTCGACCAGTTCAATGGCCTGGCACAAATTGTGCCGGATGACATTCAGTTTGAGACCTCCATCTCTTCGCCACTCTCGCCGGTAGTAGTGACTGAATTAAGTGAAAGCACGGAATCGCAATGGATCCAAATGGAGAATATGCGCATAGTCAATGTTGCTGACTGGACAGCCAGTTCTGGGGGCAGCGGCTTTAATGTTGACTTTCAGGATGAGCTGGGGCAGCAATTCGCAATCCGTGTAGATGCAGACGTCGAATTATTCAATTTAGCCTATCCTTTTGATGAGAATACTCCTGTCCGTATAACTGGAATCGGTGGCCAGTTTGACCGCGATCTTCCATATGATTCAGGCTATCAATTGTTGGCCTATGATCTGGAGTCAATGAATCAAACCAATGATTTAAACCATAAAAATTTTAAGCTCTATCCGACCATTTGCGAGCATCAGGTATTTGTAAAGGCCCCTGTGGCGGCAGATTTTGAAATAATCAATGCCCAGGGAATGGTGTTGAGCAGAGGTCATTTGCTCCAGGGACATTCTACGATAAATTTAAAAGGACTAAACAAGGGGTGGCATTTTATTAAAATGCAATTTGATCAAGGCTTTGAAGTCAAAAAAATATACGTAGAGAAGTAGTTGAAGTTTTAATCCAGGGATGCTGACATTTGCAAGTCCTCAAAATTGACTGTGATGTGATTGCTGATGGTAGTTGCAAGGGAAAGGCCGACGTAATCTACCTGAATCGGAAAGTTCTTGTGCTTGCGGTCAACCAGTACGCCTGTTTCCAACTTTTTGGGAATGGCATCAAACAAGGGCCTGCAGGCATAGAATAGCGTTCTACCTGTATTGCCAACATCGTCAAATATAATGACATGCTCATTGGCGAATGTTTGGGAATCAATTGTGCACTTGATGGGGTTGTTGACCGGGTCTGCCGGGGACAATTGGATGTTCCCCAATATCAATTCCTTATCAGATAGTTTTTCCAATTCTTCGTGGATCAGCTCAGCGAACTTCATTCCTTTGCTATTGACACCAAGTAGAAATATTCGTTGGGCCTCATAGTTCTGTTCCAAAACCTGGTAAGCCAGGCGTTTGATCTTTCGTTTGATGGTCGAATGGTCTAGAATAATCATATTTTTGATTTCACTGAGGTAAATATAATCAAGCTTCGTCACTTCCATTCCCATTCATGAGCTTAGAACAAAACCAATGTGTTTTGTATCTTGTTAAATTGAGGTCAAAAGAAATATCCATGATGGAACAAATCTTTTTCGTAGTCGTGGCCGGAGCAGGTATCTTTTTCGCTTTACGTGCTTTCATGGCCATTAGAGAAAAAATAATGATGGGCGGAGCCGTTGGCGTTCCCTTCGAGGACAAAGGGCAAAGATGGAGGAACGTATTGCTTGTGTCTTTCGGACAAAAGAAAATGTTCAAAAGATGGATTCCTGCTGTTTTTCATCTTTTCATCTATGTGGCATTTCTGTTTACCCAGATAGAATTGGTCGAAATTATCATCGACGGAATTACAGGATCTCATCGTTTCTTTGCGGAGTACCTTGGAGTTGTGTATACTCTTTTGATCAATACCATTGAAGTGCTCTCTTTGCTGGCGTTTATAGGGACCTTAATATTTCTGGCCAGGAGAAATTTACTCAAAATTCCTCGTTTCCAAATGGATGAAATGACGGGGTGGCCCAAATTAGATGGAAATATCATTTTGTACCTGGAGATACTGCTAATTATAGGCATTTTTACCATGAACGGAACGGATTTCCTTTTGCAAAAACTCGATCCGGAGCACTACCCAGATACAGGGCCCCTGGCGGTGAGTTCCTGGTTAGGACCACTACTTTTTGGTGGGTTGGACATTGGTACGCTGCAGTTGCTCGAACGGGCAGGGTGGTGGTTACATTTTTTAGTGGTGATAGGCTTCCTCAATTACCTGCCCAAGTCCAAGCATTTACATATTTTATTGGCTTTTCCCAATACCTGGTACAATGGCATTAAACCAAGAGGTCAGATGGAAAATATGCCTGAGATTATGAATGAGGTAAAGTCTCTGATGGGCCTTACGGATGATGAACCGGCTGATATGTCAGAAGAACTGCCAGAGTTTGGGGCTAAGGATGTCGAAGACTTACCGTGGACAAGTATACTCGGCGCATATACATGCACAGAATGCGGAAGATGTACCTCAGTCTGTCCAGCCAATATTACAGGAAAGAAACTTTCACCGAGGAAGATTATGATGGATATTCGCGATCGTACAGAAGAAGTATACCACTTCAAGCAGCAAAACAGGGGCGAAGAAAAAGATGATGGAAAGAGTCTATTCGATTTTATTTCCAGGGAAGAATTACACGCATGTACAACCTGTAATGCCTGTGTAGAAGCTTGTCCCGTGCTAATTAATCCACTGGAACCTATACTTGCTATGAGAAGGTATGAGATTCTTACAGAGTCCCAGGGGCCCAAAGATTGGTTGCCGCTGTTCAATAGTATTGAAAATAGTGGAAGTGCCTGGCAGGTAGGCAAGTCCAGAATGAATTGGACAAAGGATGCCTGAGTTTGTTAATTAAAATAATCGAGATACATGAATGTTAGAACATACGCTGAATTCAAAGCCAATAATGAAACCCCTGAAATTCTTTTTTGGGTCGGCTGTGCCGGGTCTTTTGATGCTCGGGCTCAAAAGGTGACAAAAGCATTTGCTGAAATCCTCGAAAAAGCTGGTGTCTCTTTTGCCGTTTTGGGTGACGAGGAGGGCTGTACCGGAGATCCTGCTCGAAGAGCGGGCAATGAATTCATCTTTCAAATGAGTGCTTTGCAAAATATTGAAACGCTAAACATGTACGGTGTTGAGAAAATAGTAGCCACTTGTCCTCACTGTTTCAATACCCTCAAAAATGAATATCCTGCCCTCGGTGGCAACTATGAGGTGATACATCATACTCAATTTCTGAACCAGCTCATTGATGAGGGAAAGATCAAACTGGATAAAACCGCTCAAAAAGTGACATATCACGATTCTTGTTATCTCGGTCGGGTAAATGGTGAGTACGATGCGCCAAGGGGTATTATTGGACAATTGAGCAATGACATTCGCGAGATGAAGCGAAGTAGAACCAATGGCTTATGTTGCGGAGCAGGAGGAGCTCAGATGTGGAAAGAAGATGAACCTGGCAATAAAAGAATCAATACGGAAAGGGTAGAGGAGGCTCTTGATACCGGGGCAGAAGTTTTGTTGGCCAATTGTCCCTTTTGCATAACTATGATGGAAGATGGTATCAAAGAGAAAGAAAAGCAAGAGGAAGTAATGGTCTATGACCTCGCTGAAATGATTGTAAATAACATGAAATGACAGATTTAGCTACAAGTCGAAAAATACAGACAGAATTGGAGGCACTGAGTTGGCCCGCGCATTGGAGATTATGGATTTATGTATCCGGGAGACCGTTGAGTGATGAACAGGTACACCAAACTCAATCTTCATTTACACAGTTTCAAACCAGCTGGAGTGCACATGGTAAAGCGCTGAAAAGCGATATGGCGTTTTTGCAGAATCAGGTACTTTTGATTGCTGTAGATGAGGATCACGCAAAGACAACAGGTTGCAGCTTGGACAAACTCACGCAATTCGTGGCTCATCTAGAGGCAAATATGAAAACAGACTTTCTGGATAGGTCTAAGTTTTATGTATATGACGAAGAAAACACAAGCTGGCGTTCTTTAGGGAGAAATTCATTCAAAAAGGCGTATCAAACCGGTGAGATCAATGCAGACAGTGTCGTGTTGGATACCCTTGTAGATCGTGCTGAGAATATGGAGAAAACACTCATAAAGGCACTGTCTTCTTCCTGGCATGCCAAAATAATCTGATATGCTCAATCTGAAGCACTATTTGGGCTATGACCGTCTATTGGTGGGAATGACAGACTTGCAAAGAGAGCAAGGGCAATTACGTGGCATTCTATTGCTCGAATCTAAAACAGGCGCAAGACTTGAATACCTTTTTCTCAGACTTATAGAAACCTACAGTTACGGATGGTGGAAAGGAAAAAAAGAAAAAGAATTGATTCTTGGGAAGAAGATTTATGAAAAAAGAATGTCCCTGGAAAAGGATACCAAATACAGGCTTAGGTTTTCCATTCCTTTCACCGAACAAAAAAGTAAAATAGAACAACACGAACACGAAGGTCCGGCTCCTTCTAGATGGCTTGCCAGGGCTGCAAGAAAAATGGGAAATGCTCAATCAAGCTATATAATAGCTGCGGAAATCAAATTGCTAGGCAGCCCTGTGAAATCTTATTTTAAGAAAGAAATTGAATTCTAGTCCAATTTTTTATTGTTGTTCTTTTTGCCGCTCTTCAAACTCACGAAGTATTTCTTCTTCAGATTTACCGATATTTTTTAACAAAAATTCGGCATCGTCTGCAAAGTCATTCTCAGGGTATTTTTCAATGAACTTTTCGTAGAGTGCTCTGGCTCCTTCTTCATCTTTCAGGTTATTTTCATAATAAAAAGCCTTGAGGAAAAGAGCTTCTTGACCTTGTTTTGAATCAGGATATTCATCTATGAGCACATTAAGGATATTCAGCAATTCTTCGTTGTCAGCGATAGATCGTGCAAATTCTGCAGCATTGTGGAGATGCTCCTTTGCATTTTCGCCTTCTGGACGAAAATTGGCGTACATCTGGGATAGGAATATGAGATTTTTCGCATTTTTTCTATCTACCCTAACGTTTCCATCCTCCTGTTGGACCAGTGAGGCTTCTCGCAAATTTAAAAGCACATCGTCTGCTCCCTTGTAATCATCCGGGATGTTGCCGTCCAATTCCTCCTTTTTTTCATGTTCCGGATTGATAGATATCAAATAATCACTTAATACGGCCGAGACCTTTGGGCTTCTCAACTTTACCTTGTATATGTTGATCAAGCTGTAAAGGGCATCTTCAACGTAAGCGGACTTAGGATATTCAATCACGAGATTTTTCATGGCAATAGCCGCATCATTGAACTTCCTGTTTCGGTCCAACATTAAGCCAAAGTGATACAGGGCCTTGGATTTATCCTCTTCTGTGATCTCCTCTTCTTCCAGATAAGACATTGTAGCTTTTTTCAAAGACTGGATAGAATCTCGATCAAGATTGCTTCCCGAACGCTCAAGCTGACTAATGAGTTGCTTCTTTCCATTCTGACCTCCACCACTACAAGCAGTCAAAAGACCTATAAGAACGAAATAAATTAAAGCTGTATGTTTCATGATTAATTGATTTTGAACAAATACCTGTTTGATAACATTGGTAAAATTAATGATTCTTATCGACTATGAAAATTATGGAAAAAGCGGTCTTGTTTTGGTTCAGAAGAGATTTGAGAATGGAAGACAACCACGGTCTTTATTGCGCTTTGAAAAGCGGTTTGCCAGTGGTTCCACTATTTATTTTTGACAGAGAAATACTGGATCGACTTAATTCAGATGACCAACGAGTTCCCTTTATCCATCAGGAGATTCAGCGCCTTCAAGAGGAATGTAAGTTGCAAAATTCTTCGATGCTTGTTGAATATGGGTACCCGGAACAGATTTTTGAGAAATTATTAAAGGAAGGTAACTTTACAGAGGTGCATACCAATGAAGATTATGAACCTTATGCACTGGAGCGGGACGAAATTATTAAAAACAGGTGTGAGGAAAAGGACGTTGATTTTTTCACATACAAAGACCATGTCATTTTTCACAAAGACGATATTCTGAAAGATGATGGTGACCCATATTCTGTTTTTACACCCTATTCAAAAAAGTGGAAAGCACATGTAGAAGAGGATACTTTCGAGCATTATTCCTCAGAAGAGCATTTAGATGCACTGTGGAAGCCGGAAGATGCTGAAGATTTGTCAATACCTGAGTTGAGTGATATGGGATTTTCGGGTGCAGAAGTGGAATATCCTTCCAGGACGGTCAAACAATCTCTTATCAAACAATACGCGGATAAAAGAAACTTGCCAGCGGAGCAGGGAACATCTCGTCTGGGTTTACATTTTAGATTTGGTACAATCAGCATTAGGGAAAAAGCCAGGAGGGCAAAGGAATTGAGTGAAAGCTTTTTAAATGAATTGATTTGGAGGGACTTTTACAGCATGGTACTGTATCAATACCCCCATGTGGTAGATGGCCCGTTCCGGAAAAAATACGAAGATATTCCCTGGAGGAACAATGAGGATGAATTTGAGAAATGGAAAAAGGGTATGACCGGAATACCTATGGTAGACGCTGGTATGAGGCAACTCAATGAGACAGGTTACATGCACAATAGGGTAAGGATGATTGTCGCCTCTTTTCTCACGAAGAATCTATTAATCAATTGGCAGTGGGGAGAAGCCTATTTTGCGGAGAAACTATTGGATTACGAATTGGCTTCAAACAATGGTGGCTGGCAATGGGCAGCGGGAACAGGTACAGATGCAGCCCCATATTTTCGGATATTTAATCCTCTAACGCAGCAAAAGAAGTTTGATAAGAATAACGCGTATGTATGCAAATGGATACCTGAACTCAATACCGATGATTACCCGGGGCAAATGGTAGATCTTAAGGAGTCCCGAAAACGATGTTTAGAGGCTTATAAATCAATCAGTGACTAGTTTATGACCAGGTATATGTTTCTTATTCTGGTCTTTTTTGATATTACCTTCCACTAAAGTCATCTGTAAGAGTTAAAATAATCACATCTTTTAAAGAATACCTGTAAAAAAAAGGGCCGGCAAAATTGCCAGCCCTCTATTTGGTTTCAGTCCGTTGGTTTAATTCTTAAGGATTAAATTTCAGGAACTTAATAATTGTCGGTCTTTCTCCCGGAGAGGTAATTCGCACAAAATATGCACCTTCAGCCCATCCGTTTGTTGAGAAATACTCTTTGTAGCTTCTTGTATCAAGCTCTTCTTGAATCAATACTTTTCCTTCGACATTCAGAATTTCGATAGTCGTTCCTGCTCGGAAATAATCCAGTGATCCGACAGTCAATCGGTCCTGAACCAAAGGATTCGGGTAGAGGAATACATCCTGTCCTTCTTCCTGGATCAATACCTGTGCAATATTACTTGCAATCTCAGTACCATACTCATTGACCATACGAACGCGATAGTAATTGTATCCATACACGGGGTTGTAATCCATACTACTGAATGATTCGGTGATACCAGAGGTCATGAATTCAGAAATGGTATTCATTTGGTCAAAGAGCCCATTTTCTTTATCGGTTCTTTCAATAATGAATTCTACATGAGGCATTTCTGATTCTGCTTCGTATTCCAATTCAACCTGGTCGTCGTTGTTCAAACTTGCGGTCAATGTAATTTGCATGCTTAAATTCGGACAATCATTAGGATCGTTGGATACCTCAACCGTGATCTCGCTCGAATTAGAGCATCCAAAGAAGTCTGTAGTTGTCAATTCTACTGTATGTATTCCCGGAGTGATCCAGGTAACCGTTGCAACCGAACCTGAAACTACCGTCACATCCGCACCTTCGAATGTCCATTCGTATTTGTGAATGTTTTCGAATTCTGTGGCTGTAAAAGTGGTCTCTTCGTCTATACAATAAGTCGCTGGGCTATTTTCAATGATCGCTTCAGGATCTCCAAGTACACGTTTCACTACCATATTGGTCTCCACGTAATTGGTGCAATCCTCTCTTCTGGCACAGCGCATGAAATGCGTGGTCTCTGATACGAAACCTGGATCGTAATTCGGCGTATTGCTGTTTTGAATTGGGATCCATACTGTATTTGGTGACGGAGGATCATCAGTCGTCATCATCCACAAGTACTCTATGTCCCCGGCACTTCCGCCAGATGGCAATTGTACATTTTGAATTTCATCCGGGTCAAATGGATCACATTCAATTTCGCTGAATCCAATCAGACCTGCATGGATGATATTGTCACATTCTATATCACATCCAATAACTTCTTTAAATATGATATTGGCTGGGACGAATGCTGTGCCTTCACAATCCTTCTCGCGTGCAACACGTACAAAATAGGTGGAATAAATGATTCTACCCGGATCGTAACTTGGTCCATTCGCGTTAGGAATCAATCTCCATTCAGGACTATTGATGTCGAATGGTTGATTGATGTAGCTCTCGTACCATCTGTACTCATACTGCCCTTGACCTGGCGCTGAAACATGAGCAATTAAGCCAGGGTTAAAGCTAGGAGAGCATCCTTCTTCATCACCGGTAATCTCTCCTCCATCGGGCAATTGACTACAGTTACTTTTGATTCCTGCATCAAGATCAGAGCGGTTATCGCCAGATAAAAGGGTGAATGTATCCGTTTCGCCATTGACACCAAGAACATCACTGTCCGTATCATCAGCTCCTATATCTGCCAGGGTAAACATACTGTTGGCAGGAATACTATTGATGTCAAAGATCAATTGGTACTCCCCAGGCATGAGGTTGTTGAACATATACATGCCATTGATATCCGAGATAGTCGTTGCAACAATTTGATCATCGGTATTTCCAAAGATACCATCTGGCCCTGCTTGAACAAGTCTGACGGTTACTCCTTCAACACCTGGCTCTCCGGCGTCTTGAATGCCGTCCTGATCCGTGTCAAACCACACAAAATCACCAACTTTGGCGTTTTGAACCAAACCTGCATCTATGTCCGGATTATATTCACCTTCATTCAGTACAAAAGTGTCTGTATCTCCGTTAGCATCGGCATCACTGTCAATATCATCTGCAGCATTATTCTGATTAGTAAATATATATCCGAACGGCGCTGCGAAATGAATGCTGTAAGTACCCGGTTTTACATTAAAATGATAGCTACCGTCTGCATCTGTTGTTGTCGTCAAATTAATGGCGTTACCATTGACATCTGATCCTGTCAACTGAACCTCAATATTTCTAATCCCAGGCTCTCCAATATCCTGTTGTCCATTGCCATTCAGGTCGCTCCATACGAAGTCACCTACTTTTGCAGGATTTAACAGTGTAACATCTGAAATACAGCTGCAGTCATTTTCATCGGTTACCTCTACTGTGTAGGTGCCGGCGGGAAGACCACTCACTTGTTTACTTGTGCTGGAACTTCCGTTTAAATCCCAGTTGTAACTGTAATTGCCGTTACCTCCGGAGACATCTACATCAACAATACCATCTTGTCCATTTCGTATACTTACCATCTGCACAACAAAAGCATTGCATTCAATATTATCTGAACCTTCCAGTTCTTTAGACAACACCAATTCGCAGCCATTGTCATCGGTAACGGTAACAGAAATCAACCCTTCTGGAAGTCCTGATACGCTATTTGTGCCATTATCGTTGCGGCTCCATTCATAGCTGTAGCTTCCGGTTCCTCCATTCACCTGTGCGGTGGCAGTTCCATTATCCTCACCACATTTAGGTTGAGTGAAAATCAGCTTACCATCAAGTTTTGGCGGATTATTAACCGTGAAGCAATCCTCTGCTTGACATCCCTGGTTGTCAGTTACGGTCACACAATAAGTCCCTGCTTCTATATTGTTTTGATCTTCTTGTGCCGGTAAATTATTGTTCCAATTGTATAGGTAAGGTTCTTCACCACCATCCACACTTAGGTTTATGGCTCCAGTTGCTTCATTGTAGCAAGTTGGTGAAGTGAGATCTGCACTTAAGCTAATGGCCTCACCCTCCTCAATGATGAAACATTCGGTTTCCTCACAGTCGTTACTGTCAGTTACAGTAACACAGTAAGTTCCTGCCTCAAGATTGTTTTGGTCTTTGGTTGAAGGCAAACCATTGCTCCATGAATAGTTGTATGGTGCAGTACCGCCCGTTACGGTTGTGGAAATACTTCCAGAATTATCTCCTAAACAGAGTGCATTCTGAATGTCTCCAGTAATTTCAATCGCATCGGGCTCCTCAATAGTGAAGCAGGCTTCTCCTTCACATCCATTCTCATCAGTCACAATAACGCAAAATGTACCAGCTGTTAGATTCGTTTGATTGGCTTGATCCGGCAAGTTGTTATTCCAGTCATAGCTATAAGGAAGATTTCCACCAGAAACCTGCAGTATAATGCTTCCGTCAGACCCATTGTAGCAACTCACATCAGTCACTTTACCGGTAATTATGATTTCTTCTGGAGCTTCTAAGGTGTAACAGTCCTCAACAACACAACCATTGTCGTCAACAACAGTAACACAGTATGTTCCTGCGCCTAGACCGGTTTGATCTTCAGTTGGAGGCAATCCATTGTCCCACTGGAAAGTGTACCAATCCACTGTTCCACCTGTTACTGTAAGATCGATGCTGCCATCTTCGGCATCAGGACAAGTAGGATCTTTCAAGTCTGCCATGACTTCAAGTGGATCGTTCTCATTAATGTCAAAACATTCTTGAATCTCACATCCCTCAGTATCCGTTACGGTTACGCAATAGGTGCCTGCTCCGAGACCACTTTGGTCTTGAGTCGCTGGAAGTCCATTGTCCCAATT
>DATFJT010000101.1:0-3986 GCA_035269065.1 Saprospiraceae bacterium
GGGAGATCTTTTTGTCATTGTCGAGTACCACAATCGCCCCTGAAGTTTCTGCCGTGAGGGTAGCAGAGCTGATGTCCGGAGCATCCTTAAATATGGTTATGGGGACCCGTACTTTATCATGAACATTGAGGCTTCTGGGTAACTGCGTTTGCAGCATAAGCGGACTTTTAACAAGTACTCCTTTTTCATCCATGCCGGCACCACTGCCATTGCAAGCGATGAGCATCACCCTCAATTTACCAATGAATTGGTCGATGGACATTGCATGTTTTGCCGTTTTGCCGGCTGGCAATTTTACTGGACCGACAAACTTAACGACCGATTTGAAGCGATTTAGATCCGTCTGCACATCCGCCCGGTAGGCATTATCTCCGCCTATACTGAGGATGCCTGCAAATTCACCATCAAATCGTCGCATGAGCATCTTGTAAATATCCCACGTATTGACGCGCAGGGATTTTTTACCCTGGAAATGTTTGTGAGGGTCCGGTGTATCAAAGCCAGTAAGATTGAGGAGTCCCTCATCTACCACGGCAAGGGTATATTCCATGGCTTCTCTTTCTTCATTATGAACTTCGATCTCGAAAGACTGGCCTGTTTCAATTTCGTCAGGCATGGTAATTTTTGGGAATACCTTGGGCTCTTCCTGTTTGACAAGCAGAGATTGTACCGAATACATGCGCAGGGGCCGATCATTGGATACCGTACCGTAGGCCTGAAGCAACGTACTGTGAATGTAAACATTCGGCGACCAATTCTCATCAGTGGTGATGACAATGGAGCGATTCTGCGGATTCAATTCCTTCCAGAATTGATCGATGATTCGATCACCCTGTTCAATACTGATCAACGCCCTGGCAGATTCAAATTCCGGGTATTGAAGTGTGAAGGATTCCCCTGCCATACACTCGTCCTTGTCTATTTGTACCATCAGTGCATCTGGCGAGGCCAAAGGGGCAGCTGCCGCCTGCTCGTCATAAATGGTGTAATAATTGGACGCCTCGTGCCCACCCGAACCGTCTTGCACGATAATCATGAAGCTTCCCTTTCCATATTGCTTTACTTGGTGCTCAAATACCCCTTCCCCGTTTGTAAGCTCAAGTGTGAATTCACCCACGGAGGTCCAATATTGAGATCGCTGATAAGATGCATTTCTTGACAGGGCGTAACGGTCTATCCACCACGAGTTTTTGTATTTCATCAATAGAACACGCAGTTTTCTTGTACCTGCTACTTTTTTCCCCTGACGGTCTACCAGTACGACAGGTATATTCTGTTTGTCTTCTGCGCTCAGGCTGCCTCGCCATCCTTCACCCCTCAGGTTCTTAATTCCGACATAGCGCTCAAAAGGATCAACCAAAAAGCTTTGAGATTCCTGATTCAGCCCTCCCCCAGGCAGTTCAATACTCGACCCCAGCACCACATTGACTTTTGCATTAAATTGTCGGAAATCCGGTGTTTTGTCAATACGAAGAACTCCTCTTTCATCTGTTTTGCCCTGGTATACCGGGACTGCTGTTTCTGAAGTGGTTTTGTCTGAACTGAAAGTGTATTGCTTGAATTTCTCAAAGGGCTGACGAATCGGATAAACAGAAGCCTTGGCGGACACAGTCGCATCCACCAAAGGAAAGCCATTCAGATATTGTGTCGTGAGCTGACCGGTCAGCTTATGATGAAGGATGCGTTTGTTTTTCTCATGATCAAAATCGTAAATAATCTCTGCGTCATTTGGCCGAATGGTTTCTACCGGCAAGGACTTCCGCAAGGTAGTAGCACCAATTTGCAGGCGGGCTTCGTAAATACCGGTTTTGTCTTGTGTGGAAGTCCCCAGGTTGAAACAATAGAGCTGTTGACCTTCCTCAACTGGGTGCTTTTGCCTGTTCAGCAGAGAGCCTTTATAATCATAGAATTCCAATACCATCGGCAAATCTGAGGGTATGTCATGGTTTCGACGGTCCATCATAAGGCAAAGATGGATGCTGTCTCCAGGACGCCAGACCCCTCTTTCCGAATAAAGAAAGAAGCGGTCCTCTTCTGCGCTGCTTCCGGAAATGGGAAAGGCACTCAGGGCATTGGCATTTTCTTGTCTCAAAGACAAATACACCTCCTGGTTATTGTGTTGAACAAGTGCCACTTGAGCCCTGCGAGACAGTTTAAACTGAGCTCTACCCGAAGATGAGGTCGTTCTCTTTCCTAAAGACATACCCTGGTAATCGAAGAGTTCCACCTGTGCATTTGATACGCTACTCAGGTCATGGAGGTCCGCCACCACAACAGAGGTCTCTTGTTTGCCCTGTTTGGCAATAATGGCCAGGTCAGAAACCATCAGGTTTCTGGACACCTTGGGCTGATCCAGGAAATAACTCAGTTTACAGGGATTGTTGGTTTCTTTCCAATTGAAGTTATACGACCAACGATCCGGCCACATAGAATTGCCCCAATAGTAATAACCGCCCCTGTTCTCCCATCCTGCAATCTCTTTTCTTAAAGAGCTACTCAAGACGCTTTTCCGGGTGTCCTCACAATCCAGATGTGCATTTTGTGGGCCAAAACGCAATTCGACGGCGTACATGGCACCAGGGTTTCGGTCAAATTTTTGCGTCAAGTCGAGGGCGTAATTTTCCCATTCTTCTCTGGACGATAGCTCCGAACCAGGCAATGTCACTTCTTCGTAATACACCGGTCGCCCCAACTGTCTCAGGTAATCCTGATTGGATTTGAGGAGACCATGCCAGGAGAGGTAGTATTTAACATTTTGCCTGGGCACCTCCACAACACTCACTTGCACCGACTTCAAACTTCTCGTTCTAATGGGAATGAGGACCTTTCCACGAGTAGGTATATAATTGCCATTCAAGGCCATTTGGACGCCTGGCTTGGCCACGCTTCTATCAAGAGTGAATAACAAGTCTGCATCCAGCAGCTGATCATTGATATCTTTAACTTGAGCAGCAATCCTCAATTCAGATTCCTCCTTGCTGGCCAGTTGAGGCATGTAAATAGTCAATGCATTTTGCTCCCTGGAGTAATCGCAATTCCTCCCATCCAACTGGATCAATCCATCCAAATCCTGCGTACTATTCAACAGGCGTGTGAAAAATATTTTAAATCGCCTCGTTTTTTGATCGTACTTTGTAAAGAGTACACCAAAATCTTCAAAAGCTTTTTCGTCAAAAAGATCGACTCGTCCGGATTCATCGGCATGTATGGGTTTTCCATCGTACACCAGGTAGGAGTCCTCGTTCAAATTGCCTGCAAACCTCAATTCTGCCTTGAACTTCTTTTCTCCGCTTCGGGTGATAATTGTCTCCGAAGCATCTGTTTTGAGGCATTTTTTTAGTGCCTCTGGCTGGACATCGTCAGCTACTGCCAGGTCTAACAAGTATCGCTGATGACCCTTGCTATTGAGCAGCACACCCGACAGTTCTACCCGCAGGTATTGTTTGACAATATTGATTTTATAATTCAAGTCTGAGTCAAAAACCCCCGGAAAGGCATCAGACAATTTCATTTTGATGCTGTATTCGGTGCCATTTTGCCAGCGTCCTTCCGGTTGAAAAACCAGTTCATTTGGTCTGGGGTGACTGATGCTTCCAGGCAGGAAGGGTTCTGTTGCGAGAAAGTCCTCATCCAGGTCTTTATTGAGAAATAAATCCTGTTTAAAAATAAAACGCAATTCTTCTTGAGCATTTATGGTTCCACGAGTATAGGCCAACATGTGATCTCGGAATTGTGTGGGGTCTGAAAGCTTCTCTTTTTTATTACAGGAAAGAAGGAAAGCCGTGGATAGAAGAAGCAAGAGAAAAAAGGAACTGCGGGTCATGTTAGAATTTTGAGAATGAAACGATGCTTTTAAAATAATGTCTTTCATGGACATCTTAGCTACTTCTGTTTTAAATATTTGAGAAAAGAGAGATGTAATGAGGGGGGATGGGGAGAGGAGGAGAGGGGGTGAGGGGGAGATGGGGTGAGGGGGAGATGGGGAG
>DATFJT010000102.1:0-8266 GCA_035269065.1 Saprospiraceae bacterium
GTTGAGTAATTCTAGAATTTGGTGATTTGATAAATCGATGATTGGGAATGATTCTTTTCCCAGTACCGATGTTCTATTTCCCAAAGCCGAATAGGCTAAATGCCAATTGTTAATGACTGATCATTGATAACCGACAACCGATCACTCGTGAGATTGAGATTGAGGTAAAGGTAAAG
This sequence comes from Saprospiraceae bacterium, assembly GCA_035269065.1. Lineage (GTDB taxonomy): Bacteria > Bacteroidota > Bacteroidia > Chitinophagales > Saprospiraceae > DATFJT01. The sequence goes on from DATFJT010000102.1 coordinate 177, forward strand.
GTTGAGAGTTAAGTATTGAGTGTTGAGTAATGAAGAATTTGGTGATTTGATAAATCGATGATTGGGAATGATTCTTTTCCCAGTACCGACGTTCTATTTCCCAAAGCCGAATAGGCTAAATGCCAATTGCTAATGACTGATCACTGATAACCGACAACTGATCACTTTTTAGATTGAGATTGAGGTAAAGTATTGAACAAAGAGGATTTGTTGATTTGATAAATCGATGATTTGAGATAATTCATTTCCGAATACCGAGCACCCTGTTCCTGGCCGCCATTGACGATAATTATCTGGAGCTGCTTCTCCAATCATTGTTGACGTTCTGACAATGTCTTTCTTCTCACCAACTCCAGTTGGATCATTTTCAATTCGCGGCTCACTTCTCCACTTACCGAGGAATTTTCTTCTGCCCTTCGGACGAGGTAAGGAAAAACGTCTTTGACTTTACCATAAGGCACGTATTTCGCAGCGAGAAAACCGGCATCCGCAAGGTTATAGGTGAGAAAATCCCCCATGCCATACAACTGACAAAAATTAAAGTGCCGATGGTCTCGAGGAAGATTGTGATCGAGGATGTACTGCACCATGAAGCGAATACTCTCCATGTTGTGGGTGGCATTGGAAATGGACACGTGTTGGTAATTATCCAGGCATAATTTAAGGGCTGCATTGTAATCCTGGTCGCAATCTTGTTTGGATTGATGAATCACAGAAGGAATGTCCCTTTTTTCAGCATATTCATTTTCTTTTTCCATGTAAGCCCCACGCACCAACTTTACAGCAAGGATATAACCTTCTTTTTTCGCCTCTTCCAGGTCGCCCCGGAGTTGCTCTAGTTTGTCATGCCGGTACATCTGGTAAGTATTGTATACAATGGGTTCATCAATATTATATTCCCTGATCATCTTCATGGCCAGGAAATGAATGGCATCCTGAATCCAGCTTTCCTCCGCATCTATGAACACGCCCACGTGTTTGTCTCGGGCAGTACGGCAAATCTTTCTCAACCTGGACTCCAATTCATCAAACTCTTCCTGCTCCCTGGTATTTAGTTTTGACTGGCCCCATTTCTCTAACAATTCCATCCTTCCCAAACCAGTGATCTTAGTCGTAATAACCGGAACGGCATCATTGATGCTGGCAAAATTGATGGATTTAATCGTTTCATTCAATACTTTTTCGTTCTCTTCCCGCGTCTTACTTCTTTCAATGCCAATATCCAGCATGGTCAGCACGTGGTGATCACTGAGGTCATCTACTGTTTTCTGGCATTCCATCAGCGTCCTCCCCCCGACGAATTGTCGGAAAAGGGTTTTATAAATCAGCCATTCGGAGAAGGGCAAACGCATTTTAAGCGCAACTAACCCCAGCTTTGTAGAAAGGAGGGTGAAAAACCGACTGTTCATTAATCGAAACAGCCGGGCGTCTTTCTTAAGTTCGCGCGTGGTTTTATGCCTGTAGGCTACTTCGAGATTGTCAAAATCTAAGAGCATGTAATCAACGATTGATGAAGACTAATGTACGGCAATTTTAAATCTTGTTTTCATTCTTATTGGGGCTGAAAGCATAATTGTTCCATATGCGCCAGGCTTCTTCCGCCTGCTCTTTCAGCATGTGTTGGCCATTCGCAATTTTTGCACCCTGACGCAAACATTTCTCAAGGAAAACAGTCTTTTCCGGATTGTAGTTCAGATCAATACACGTATGCCCCTCATGAATCCCATCATAAGGGATAGCGGGACATTCCTTCTCTAAGGTTCCTGAGGTTCCAAGAGGTGTCGCTTGAACAATAATGGCGTATTCCTTTAGGACTTCTTTAGTCAAATGATCATAGCGAAAGTCGTAGTTATCTGACCTGGAAACTACAGCATATAGCCTGTTTAAAGAATAAAAGGCCTGCATGACTGCAGAGGCTGCTCCACCGGTCCCAAGGATAAGTGCTTTGCCCTGTTTCGCGACTCCATGAAGAGATTTCAGCAACGCCAAAAAACCCCAAACATCCGTATTGTAGCCAATGAGGTAGCCCTCCGTCCTAAGTACCGTATTGCATGCACCAGTCAACCTTACCGATTCATCCATAAAATCAAGGAACGGCAATATGGCTCGTTTGTAAGGAAAAGTGACATTAAAACCCCGTAAGTCAGGATCAGACAGTACCGATGACTCCAAATGGTCTATTTTTTCCAACTCATAATTCTCATATACGGCCGGTATGCCTTCTTGAATAAATTTCTGATTGAAGTATTTTTTTGAGAAAGAATGCCCCAGGGACTTTCCCAAAAGACCAAATTTATTCTGAGAATGAATACTCATATTTTCTCATCTACACTGGCGAGTATCCAAACAATGGCGAGCCCAAATAGAAAGGCAAAAACAGAGGCCAGCAGAAAATTAGGCTGAGTGAGCTCTGCGACGTATGATTGAGGAGCTACCAGGGCCTCTTCTATCACCTTGTCAAACGTATCGGTTGTTGGATGTCGGATCAATTCATCGTTTTCATTATAACCCAGCATGGGTACTCTCCAGGGCCACAATTTGTAGGCCGATCCCAACAAAAATCCGGTCAGGGCTGCCAATGTACGGTTCTCATATCGGTTGAATGCCCACTTTAAGATGCGCGCAAAGCTAAATAGTCCGACAATACAACCAAGGGCAAAGGTTCCAAACACCAATAATGACTGGGGGTCCTGGTTAGACAATACCCCGTCCTTAAGGGTGTCATGTAGGATGAATTGATACATACCCAGAATGAGCAAAATAAAGCTTCCTGATATGCCTGGCAACAACATTGCTGAAATGGCAATTGCTCCGCAAAAGAAGATGAACCAAAGCTCGTCATTGACCCGTCCCATGGGCAATTGGGTAATAAAAAAGGCAAAAGCAGCTGCCAGGATAAGCAAAATGAATTGTAATAAATTCCAGTGGGTAATTTGCCGTGCCACAAAAACGATACTTGCGATGACCAAACCAAGGAAAAAAGCCCAAATAACAGGTGGATAATGCTCAAGAAGAAAACTCACCCCAAAGATTCCCAGTCCTAGACCAATGACCATCCCGGAAAGCAAACAGACCACAAAAAATCCATCCATTCTTTCCCATGCAGCTTTCCAACTCTTCTTTTTGAGAAGTTGAATGAATTCTGCATCAAAAGCACCGATGGCCCCAATCAGCCTGCGGTAAATTCCCGTGATAAAAGCAATCGTACCCGCAGAAACCCCGGGGATGGTTTCAGCTACGCCCATTGCAGACCCCCTCAAAGCAATTTGCCACCATTTGTGCTTCATATATCAATTTAAAAATTGTCATGCCGGCGTCCCTTGGGAGCCCCGGATTGAAATAGATTGTTCAGTTTTTCCCTCAACTCGGATTCCTCTTCCGATAAGGTCCACTGCCCTTCACTTAAGTCGGGTGAGCCAGCATCCAACCAAGCGGAATACCACACGCTGCCAATGGCCATAACAGACCTCCTCCAGCGATCCTCTACCATGCCGTTCAATTGCTCTTTGTAAGCCAGGGCATATTCCTCACATTGCGTCCGGATGGTGCGACCCAATCGCTCCGTGTAGCAGTATTGTCGATCGCTTGCAAATTGCACAGAAAGCTCTTTCTCTATACGAAGAACATCCTCCACGAGTTTATTGCTCTCTAAAACGAGGTCCCAGAAAAACTTTCGAGGATTCACCAAATAACGAGCTTTGCCGATGATAGGCTCAAAACTCCGATCGGCAAAAAGTTCAGGGATGCGACTCTCCCAAAAAGCATGTATTCCAATTTGATTGGTCATTTGGCCATTGTAATTCTCCGTTGTATGCAATGGCACGCTTGCATCTCCGAGATAGTGCCCCATTTCAGTTGAAATTCTCAAAATTCGATCTCTATTCTTTTTTTGAAAAGCAGAAACCAGTTGATAATAGTATGCCTCAAGATGATAGGGTAAAATACCGTATGGACTGAAGTCATCTATAAAGATCAGGTGATCCATTTTCCCGAATGGCGCATCCAGGAAGAATTCCTCCAAAGCCGCGCCTCTTACCACGGCCTGATCGTCGTAATACTGGTCTTTTAAATGACGACGATAGGCGGGCAACAATTCGGGCTGCCAGCGGTAATTCCTTTTGTCCAAAAGATGATGGTCTTTTCCGGGAGGAAAGAAAGAAGTATCTGTCCTGGAAAAAAACAGACTGTCCCCATCGACGTCCACAGCAACAAAGCGGCCGTATTTGAGTACCACTGCATCGCGATCACGTGGCAGGTGATCGAAAGGCTGCTCACCCCAATGATCAATATCAATGTAGTGCCTGACTGCTTCGTGCTTGGTGGCATATCGGCGCTTATCGGGGTCTACAGCGTGCTCGGTAATAAAATCAATATGAGATTTATAAAATTGCCCCAATTCAGGTGGCAATGTAAAAACCGCTAGTTTGTTGATTTGCCGGTGACCAAAAAAACCCCAGTCCGGCTTACCGGCAGGTAAAAGCCCCGGAAGCACCCATAAAAAAAGAATGATCCATTTAGTTTTCGGACTCCTCATAAAAGTAGACAATTGGTTTGACGACCTCTGCCAATTTGGTGAAAGTAAAAGAATACCAAAAGTCATTGGGTGCCAGGAAGTAATAGGTGGGAATCACCTGTCTCGGGGTGTAGAGTTCCTTTTGACCTTCTATGATTTCTCCTTGTTTATTCTTCCGCAGGGCCTGCCAACCAAAGAACTCAAATAAATTGTCGCTTTGGTCGTAAATCTGTATGTGTATTTCAGGCACGCGCTGCTTCACTTCACTCTCGTCTCGTCCCGGCAAATATTCGAGTATTCTCCCAGCTTTCAGGTCCAGGAGATTTGTCACAAAAGCTTTCACTCGGGCCTCATTGACATTGTTGTTCCTGGTCAACGAGGAAGGAAATAAAGGCTGTAATTGCCATTTCCTACCTGCTTGAGTCACCACAACAGAATTGGCCTCCTCCTGTCCATATTTGACCACCAGTTTCTTGATGTCCTTCATATTAATATTGGGAAAAAGTTGCTCCGTAATCCAGTATTCCGGGTCCGGATCAGACCTGAGGTCGATGGCTCCCTGGAAGTAGGGAATATCCATAACAAATGGCTGAGACGCACCTTCCATGATCATGTAGGTGCCCATACCGTTTGCATTGGTACCACCGATAAGGTAGGATCTTATTTCCTCACCATTGGAATCGAACATTTTAATTTGATTGGTATAACTGGCCAATTGTTTCATGGCTGTTTTACCTTCTGCCTCGCTCGGAATATACCTAATTTGTAAATCCGTCAGGGTTCGCTCCAGGACTTCCATTCTTCTTTTATTAACCGGGTATTCACTGTTGACCAACCAGCTATTACCTGATCTTTCCAATTCTGTCCGGTGGCCTTTTTTATCAGCAAGGACGATTCGATGTACCTTGTTCAAGTCTTCTACTGCAAAATTTCTATCGGTATATACCACGCTGGCACTGCCAGATTGGTTTTGAAATAACCACCACCCTGATCCGGCAAGGACCAGGAGCAAAATAAGAAGTACGAGATTGCGATTCATGTTTTTTGGTTTATAGGTTGATGGATTCAATTCCCTGATGGGCCCCGCTACATATCTTTTTTATTGTTGATAAATCTCCTGGCGCGGGCATAGTTGTAGAGCCCTCCAAAAACAAACAACAACACGAGTGGTCCGGCCAGGTTAAATACCTGCCAATAAGCTTTTTCCTGCTCTACTTTCGGCATATTCATTAACCGGAGCTTTAATTTTTTCGTTCTGGCCTCTACGATTGATCCATCACCTATAAGATAATCGATGCAATTGAGAATGAAATTTTTATTGTCAAACACATATTGTTCGTAGGGATTATAGCCAAGTGGCTCAGCAGTCTGATTGCGCGGGTCTACAAGATTCCTGACCACATCTCCATCTGACACCACAATCATTTTGGTTGTCTTACTGGATTCCCTGAAAGGCACACCCATCTTTTCCAGTCCACGCTTCAATTGTGCGGTTACGCGATCCTTGAAATGTGATGAGAATTCTCCTTCATATAATACGGCAAGATTTTGAGGACCCTGGTTGAACTTTGATTTGTCCGGATCATAACGCAATATCTCGAAATTCAGTCTGACCGGATTGAATTGCAAGCGGGAGAATTCAGAGCTGGATAGCAATACCGTTTTATCAATATCTGTCGCCGTTTTGATCGTATCAATGGCAGAAGGAAAAAGAAGATTCACCCGGTCCAGGTTGCGCACGGTAATGTGGTCTCCAGCCGGAGCAGCTGCGACATGGTAATACCAGTCAAATAGGTCAAACTGTGGCTGTCCTCCCTGCTCTCCAACTTGTAAGGGGATCTTTGTGCATTCCAGGTCTAAAACTAAATTGGGCCGAATGCGAACGCCGTAAGTGAAAAGTTGGTCATTTAACTCAAGGGGCAACTCAGGCGGAACAAAAAATGTTTGGCTGCGCAAGCTGTCAATGGTCACACCCAGTTTATCCAGTAACCAGATCACGCGACCTCCGCGCATGAGGTACTGATCGATCTTGAATTTATCTTTGTCTGAGAAAGCTGTCCTGGGTTTTGCTACAATCAGCACATCAGCCTCATCAGAAAGGTAGGCCACACTATCCAGATAAACCTGCCCCACCTGGTAAAAGTTACTCATAGAGTTGATGAGATCGCCTGTCTGAATTCTGGAAAGCTCGTCGTGTCCTCGGGTAAAAATAACGATGGGCCTGTCTTCGGAAGAAAGGCTGCGCATACCATTAACGAGGTTGTATTCCAGCATTGCAATGGCCTCATTGATCGTTTCTTCGCTTTGGAAGCCCGCACCTTCTGTAGACAGCAAGTTAATCGATATGTTCTCTTTTCCCCTGTAAATTTGAACATAAGGATAGATGATCTTATCCACGGTTTCCCCCTGCTCCTGGATGCGCAAGGTGATCGGACGCATTTCGTCTTTGGCCAATTCTTGTCGCAATTTGTTCACTGCTTCACGGTCTCCATCGTTGGGGTTCCTAAACTCAAAGCTCAGGTTTGGATTGATTTGACTTAACTCCCGGAGTATTTCTTCTGTGCGTTCTCGCATGCGTTCAAATCCTGCTGGCAAATCGCCGGCTAGCCAGACCTTTACAAACAGCTCATCTTCCATCGCCTCTACAAATTCGCGACTGTTATCCGTAAGCGTATATCTCTTTTCCTCTGTTACATCAAATGTCTCATAGAAGAAATTACCAATCACATTCAGGGCGATGACAATACCTACCATCAGAATAACCGTCACCAGGGACGCATATGTCTTTTTAGATTTTGGCATTGCGCAGTGAATATTTGGTGAATAGAATAAAAATAACCGTCACACTGAGAAAATAGATGATGTCACGAGTATCTAAAACTCCTCGACTGAGGGAGTAGTAATGAAAATCCATGCCTAATTTCTGGATAATCAAATCTGTCTTGCCAAAAAATACCGGCAGCTTGGCCAAAAAGCCAAAGGCGTAATACATGAAAAAACAGGTAAACAAGGCTATCAGAAAAGCAACAATTTGATTGTCTGTTAAAGAAGATGCCCAGATACCTATACTGACAAATGAAGCACTGAGGAGCAATAAACCAAGGTAACTGGCCCAGGTTGCTCCCGTGTCAATCACCCCCTTTGGAAAACCCAATTCATATACCGTGTAGAAATAAAAAAAGGTCGGCAACAAAGCGAAAATCACCAGTATAATGGATCCAAAAAATTTCCCCCATACAATTTCCCCGATACCAATAGGTTTGGACAACAGTAACTCCAGGGTGCCCAATTGCTTCTCCTCTGCCATGCTTCTCATCGTAATGGCCGGAATGAGAAAAAGCAAAACATTGGGTGCCAACTCAAAAAAAGGATCCAAACTGGCATAACCACTATCAAGTAGACTGAATTCCGGAAATACGAAAAGCATCAAACTGAGGAATAGAAGGAAAGACCCAATTACGATATATGCAATAAGGGACGAAAAAAAGCTTCGCAACTCATGACTAATGATGGTCCACATGGCTTAACTTTTTGTAAGTTCCTGAAAAATGGATTCCATGCTCGACTTTTTCATGCT
>DATFJT010000103.1:0-13184 GCA_035269065.1 Saprospiraceae bacterium
CCTGGTTGGCCAACTGAATATCTCTAACTTCCCGTAATTCTCTGCCTACGGAGATCAATTCAAGGGACACAAAACGTGTTCGCCTTTGAATGGCTGGATCTTCATCAAGGGCTCTTTCCAAAAATTGATAAAATCTTCTACCGTCAAATTCGTAGGTTCCACGAGTTTCATTATTTGCTATGATGGCGTCTTCTTCTATTTGCCAGGTGACCATTTTGGGAACGAAATTGCCCTGTTCGTTGGTTTCTGAATAAAAGAAATCCAGATTGAGTCCAAGCATTCCGGTACTAGGAGACAAATCATAAGAAACCCGGGTATCAGATCTCTCTGAGAAATTTATAACTTCATTGGGTGTAATGATTCGTCCACCCCCAACAAGTGTCGTGATTGCAGAACCTAAAACCTCTTCATCCCGAATAACCTCTAATCTAATACGCTCATTGGGTCGAACGTTGGCTACAGATTCTTCAAGCAAATACAGCCAGTTAGGGGTGCCGGCAAAAAGCCCGTCTTGCCTGGGGCGACCGATGGTATTCCCGTCAATTTTCTCCAGTTCAAATGTTTGATTGTCCGCCCTGGTAATCGTAACCGTGATGTCGTCGAAAAATATTGAATCCGGATTTCCAGCCAATTCCAGCGCATTACCCTCTCCTAAAAATGCCTTTTCCACTCGAATAAAATTCGAGTCTGCATCCGGGTCAATAAAGGCGTACATCACCGGAATCGTCTTATAATCTGCTGTTAAATCAATGTCATTATCACACCCTGTAAAAACAACGCTTATCAAGATAGACAACAATAGGAATCGTTTCATGATATTTGGTTTCTCTAGTAACGTCAAGTTGAGCTTTTCATTTCGAAAACGCTAAGATAATTATTTCCTTCGTTCTTTGTGGAAGGTACAGGCCAGTGGAGAAATATTAAAAAATAATGTCTTGATTAAACAAGAAATCAGAAAACGCATGTTGGAGAAGCGCAAATTGACTTCTCCGGAGACGAAATTAAACTGGGACGATAAAATTAATGGCAGTTTGATCGATTGGATTCTCAAACATGATCCGCAGACAGTACATTGCTATTTACCGATGCCTGAGGAAGTAGATTTGACCACCTTTCTCAAAAAATGCCTTCAATCGGAGCTCGAAGTTATTGTCCCAAAGGTCAAGCGCAGACCTTTCTTAGAACATTTGATCCTCAACAACCTTCAAGAACTCGAAAGTGGCCCCATGGGAACACGACACCCGGAGCATGCTCTTCCCTACACAGGAGACCTTGAGCTCATTATCGTTCCAGGGCTGGCATTTGATCATTTGGGCTACCGCATCGGTTATGGTGGAGCCTATTACGATCATTTTCTCGCCAATTATCCCAATGCTTTCAAATTGGCCGTCTGCTACCCTTATCAATTGTTGCCAGAGCTGCCCCGGGAGGCTCACGACATTGCGGTAGACCGAATCTTATGTCCTCAAGCGCCGCATAGGTTTAATTATGAATGGGAAAAGGTTCATTTCATATAATCACTTCAGCGGCCAGGAGGCGCGATGTGCTTTCAGAAGAATCAAAGAAAAAGGAACCCACCATATAAAGTCATTGAAAATTAGCACAAAAACCATGTCGACGGGGACCAGACCCTTGAGATAATTCATTAAGAATCCGATTGGACCAAATAACTTGCCAAGCATTCCTACAGCAACTATGGGCCAATGCTTAACCGGATTAAAACTCGCCCAGTAGTAACCCAATCCATACACCCCAATGACCATACCCATACCTTGCCATATAGTGCGTGTTATTCCCGTGGCCTCCTGATACCCCATGAAGTCCAAACTTTGCTGGGGCAAAAAAATGACCCATGCACCCCAAATCAGATTGTAAACAGCTGCCAGTCGAAGAGTCCATTGCATAACTTCACAAACTTTTCTCACAATCAATGGTTAGACAAAGCAAAAAGTTGTGAGAGTAGTCATTCAGGCTGAAGTAAGCGGTCATTATAAACAGGTCTTCAATGCTTTTGACGAAAAATTGTTCCGCTATTTGCTACCCAGTTTCCCCAAAATGGAACTCAAAAAATTCACGGGTTCTTCGAAAGGGGATGTTGTACATATATACATGCATGTTTTAGGTGGACAGGATTGGGTCAGTGATATCACTGAAGATGCCTGTTCGTCCAATGAGTGCTATTTTGTAGACGAGGGTCGTCAGCTGCCTTTTCCACTGAGATCCTGGCGCCACAAACACCGCATTCTCAAAACCGCTGATCAAACATCTATCATTCGTGATGAGATTGAATTCTCCTCAGGCTTCCAACTATTGGATTACTTGATATATCCATTTTTGTATCTTGCTTTCTATCCCAGGAAAAAAGCATACAAAAAGTTTTTCGAGCAGTATGAGAAATGAAAAAATACTCATTGTTGGCGCTGGTGTAAGTGGTTTGGTTGCCGCTCTTGAACTTGAAAAAGCAGGGTTTCAAACTTCAATTTTGGAAAAATCCAACCATGTCGGTGGGCGCTTACGGACTGACCTAAAGAGCGATGTACCATTCGACCACGGCTTTCAGGTGCTGTTGACAGCTTATCCATTGGCTCAGAAATATTTAGATTACAACGCGCTGGACTTGAGACATTTTCGCCCGGGTGCTGTCTTACATACACCTCAAGGACGCCTGAAATTGGGGGATCCACTCCGGGATCTATCAGCACTGTTCTCTACCCTATCGCTTAAGCATTCTACGATCAGCGATAAATTCAAAATACTCCAACTTCAAAAAGAATTGACTCGAAAAAGCGTGGAGGAGATATTTAACTCAGAGGACATATCCACTGCTGAATTTCTCATAAAAAAAGGTTTCAGTGACCGCATTTTGAGGCATTTCTTCAGGCCCTTTTTGTCAGGAATTTTCCTGGAGAAAAATTTGGAAACCTCTGCAAGAATGTTCCAGTTTGTTTTTAAGATGTTTTCCACGGGCAGTGCCGCCATTCCCGCAAAAGGCATTCAAGAAATCGCTCATCAATTAAGCGGGCAATTAAAACACGGTCAGATTCATTTTGAGAAAGAAGTGCTGCGCGTAGATGACCATGAACTGGTGTTAAAAGAAAACCAAAGAATGCCTTTTGATCGAGTGATCCTCACCGTTCCCCTGGAGCAAATTCCCCAATACCGGGAAGTGAGCAACTATTATTTTTCTACAGCATCTGGAATTCTCGAGAAAGATATACTTCACTTATCTTCTAGCGAGGGAAAAGTGAACAATTTTCATGTGTTGTTTGAGAAAACAAAGAATGGGCGATCTGTCCTTTCAGCAACGGTTGTCGGAGAAAAGGCCGATACTGCAGCTATCAAAAACGAATTGGAAGCGATTACAGGTATTGGGGATCTTGAATCTCTGGAAACCTACCACATCAAATATGCCCTGCCTGTAATACCCGATATGACACATGAAGTGGACGAGCCTCAGTCAGGACATGTCTTTTACGCTGGCGACTATCTGCTCTACCCTTCTCTGAATGCGGCCATGAGATCAGGAGAAATGGCGGCAAAAGCGGTGGTTGAATCTATTTAGCCCGATCTCTCATTTCTAAGCAACTCAAAAGCATGCCCAAAAAACAGTATTGCTGAAAAAGACCATGGGGGGATCCTTAACAGGCAGGCTCTATTAGATTAGACGGGCGAGAAAGGCTCCTGGAGGATCTGTTTTCTAATTTAGACTTCTGTTTTCCTTGCGTAGCTGCAAGCTACGCCGATCTCGCAACAGGATAAGCGAATCCCAATGTAAGGTGCGGTATTCGGTATTTCGTCTATAATTTCTCAGGGTTTCTTCCCGCCGCGATTAGCTATGGGAAATTTTTAAAAGAAATCTAATACATCAGCGCAATGTGAAGTAACTGGGATTCTGAATACCAGGATGCTCGCTCAAATGTTCAACATGATGGTAAGTTGAGGCCTTTTAAAAAACATCACTAGTATTCCGCTCATGGCAAAACACCCGGCTGAATAATTTTTTCATTTTTTTTCAGAAAAGGTGAGTACATATCTAATTTTTGAGTGTCTTCAATATGTGCAGAACAAGAACCAAGAGTAATAAATCTGCTATATTTAGAAACATATTCATCAAAAAAAGGGACTTATGGCCAAAAAGATGACTTCAGAAAAAAGCCGTGCTCATGTGCTTCAAGAAAGAGAACCCATCGCTATTCCTGGTGAAGCTACTCCATACGCTGGAGAGTGGACAGTAAAACAGGCTGCACACCTTCTCCGAAGAAGCACTTTTGGTCCTACAAAGGCCATGGTAGATCGGGCGGTAGATCAAGGCCTGGAGGCCACCTTAGATGAACTGATGAGCAATGGGAAACGCCCGATGCCGCAGCCGGTAAAATGGACCTATGACAATGAAAGACAGGGAGGTGATCGCACTTCTATAGTAGAGGATCCTTTTGTTTCCTATGGAGAACCATGGATCGAATCTCCCCTTGGGAGAGAGGGCAGGAATTTGAATCAGCAAGTTCAGCGCTACAAGGAAAATTCAATTTATGCTCATTTGTTTCTGCAAATGCACCAGGGAGAGATCAGTATTCGTGAAAAGCTATTGATTTTCTGGCACAATCACTTTGTAGTGTCAAACATCCGCTTTCCGGAATTGATGTACCGTTATTTACACTCCATCCATAATTTTGATCTAAGCGAACTTTCGACAGATCAAATTATCAATGTGGTGGAGAACCTGCCAGGGGCCGATCACAGTACCATAGAGGATTTTATCAACGGCAATACTGTTTTAGGCAACTTCAAAAATATCACCAAAGCCATCACCATCGATTTGTCGATGTTGCTCTATCTCAATGGAAACGAAAATTCCAGCCAGGCACCAAACGAGAACTACGCACGCGAGCTATTGGAGTTGTTCACCATCGGAAAAGGCAATCTTGCCGGTCCCGGGGATTACACGACCTATACGGAGGATGATATTATCCAACTGTCTAAGATACTAACCGGCTGGAGTCAGACTTCTGCCGTGCGGGGAGGGCTCCTTAATCTCATTGGGACTGACCCCCTTGTAGAATATTATTCCTTCCGGCATGACAAATCAACCAAGCAGTTATCGAACAGACTTGGGAGTGTTGCGATTTCCAATGAAGAACACATGGAATTCAGCACGCTCATCGATCGAATTTTTGACCAGGATGAAGTCGCCCGCAACATCTGCCGCGAATTATATCGGTATTTCGTCTACTACCATATTCCGCCAGAGGTAGAGCAGAATGTCATCGAACCCATGGCACAGCAAATGATTGCAGATGATTATGAAGTGGAAGGAGCTGTGCGCCTGTTATTGGGAAGTGATCATTTTTACAGTGAGGAGGCCATCGGATGCATGATTAAAAACCCCGCGGACTACCTGCTTTCCATCACCCACGGAATGAATGTAGAACTCAATAACGACATTTATGGTGATTACTATTACGGTTTGATCCTCAATCAGCTCTGTGGCCTTTCTGGGATGCAGGTATTTGACCATGCGGATGTAGCCGGCTGGAAGGCCTACTATCAAAGTCCTCAGTACTACCGCATCTGGTTGAACTCAGCCACTTTACCTGATCGCACCGATTTTGCCGTGGCACTGACCATGGGAGGTGCAGCTAATATTGCAGGAAATCGACTTCAGCTGGATCCTGTAATTCCTGTGATGAGCTTTTTAAGTCAAATAGAAAATGGCCTTGACCCCAATGACTTCATACATTCCCTGGCAAACTTGTTGTTTCCCTATGGCGTAACTGAAGAGCAAAAGGATTATTTGAAATCTATTTTACTCGACAATCAGCCTGACTTTGTATGGACAGAGGCCTATTCAGATTATTTCGATTATGTGGAGAATGTTCCAGATTATGAAAACAATCGAGATTTCATAGCGCTTTCTAACGCAATACAAGGCCAATTAAGGGAAATGATTGCTGCCATGTTTGAAATGCCGGAAGCACAATTGATGTAATTCAAAGAATCAAAAGCAAGAAAAATGAAAAGAAGAGACTTTTTAGGTACTGGAGCAGCCCTTAGTTTACCCTTGATGCTGAATGGTTTTGGCATGGGTGTATTGTCTTCAAAGAGAATGCAAAGCATGATCGACGAAGACAGTGATCGCATCCTTGTGCTTGTGCAATTGAATGGGGGAAATGACGGCCTCAATACAGTATTCTCCTATGATCAATTTGCTAATCTGGCCAATGTGCGCTCCAACATCATACTCCCGGAAAGTTCACTCCTTGATCTTGATGGAGAAAGAGGTTTACATCCAGCTATGACTGGAATAAAAGAAGTATGGGACAACGGGTATTTGGGCGTCATTCAGGGTGTCGCCTATCCCAATCAGAACAGGTCACACTTCCGATCCATGGACATCTGGAACACTGCCTCAGAGGCTGATGAGTACCGCCAAACAGGCTGGCTGGGAAGATATTTCGACCTGGATCATCAAGGTTACCCAGAGGGCTACCCCAATGCACAATACCCAGACCCCTTTGCCATCACTGTTGGAGGGGGCATCTCCGAAACTTGCCAGGGTTCTGGAGGCTCGTACTGTCTATCAATTATTGATCCGCTGAATCCCGGCCGCATCAATATTGGACAAGAAAGTACTGCGCCCGACAATTGCTACGGCAACGAGTTGGAATATGTTAGATCTGTGGCCGCCCAGGCCAATTCCTATGCAGATATACTTCAGGATTCAGCAGAAGGTGGAACTAACCTATCAGACAAATATGAAGACAATAACCCCATCTCCCAAAAGTTAAAAACGGTCGCCAAATTGATCAGTGGTGGCCTTCAGACAAAAGTTTATGTGGTATCGATTGGCGGATTTGATTTACACAGTGCACAGGTAGATCCCATAAATACCCAAGGGGGACGTCACGCGGAACTCCTGGGGCAACTATCTAATGCCATTTGCGCTTTCCAGGATGACCTAGTAAAGCAAGGGTTGGATAAGCGTGTGTTGGGAATGACGTATTCTGAATTCGGCCGACAAATTAGATCAAATGCCAGTGACGGAACGGATCACGGCACAGCTGCTCCTATGTTCCTTTTTGGCAGTTGTGTAAATGGTGGCTTTCTAGGGGAAGACCCAGAGATTGATACCCAGGTTGAACAACAGGAAGGTGTGGCCATGCAGTATGATTTCAGGTCCATATACGGTACGATTTTTATGGACTGGTTTCAAGTGGAAGAAGACACCGTCAAGGAAATATTGTTCGATGATTTCCAGTATCTGCCATTGCTGCATGATTGTAAATTAGTCTCCAATGAGGAGGACCCCGAACTGGTTATGGAAGTCAAGAGCTTCCCCAATCCATTCAGCAATTATTTGCAGGTGCAGTTTACGCTTCAGGAATCAGACCAAATGCATTTGGGTTTGTTCAATGCCCTCGGTGCTGAGGTCAAAGCCTTGTCCCGTCAGTCTCTGGCTGCCGGAAATCATCAATTACAAATAGAAACCAGGGATTTACCCGCAGGCAACTATTTTCTTCGCGTTTCAGGCAAAACCAGACAAAAAACGCTGAAACTAGTGAAAATACTGTAACAACGATACAGGGTGAATTTCAAAAAGGCAGGAATCCTGCCTTTTTTTGTGGTATTTCTTTTGTTCCAAATAACGCTACTCCCTTTCATAGCCCAAAGCCTACCAAATAACTCTAAATGCCTAAAATTGTATGCCTACGAATCCTAATCAGCTCTTCTCATCCAGCTAATTTCAGATGCGTCACAAGCAATACGGGTCCTTATGGCATTAGGCCGTATTCCGTAGTTTTATGGATATGAATATGCACAATAGACAGCCGTGATTACAGGAGCAGGAAGTGCAATAGGCAGCGCACTGAGTCATTTACCTGTCCGGGAAAGTTGCCATGTTGCTCTTGTAGATATTCATAAAAAAGGATTACAGGAGACATTCAAGCAGATGCTGAAATCAAAAAAACAGGATCTAACTGCATGTTATGGATCTTGCAATCAGTGCGGATTGTCGTCAATTGCCTGAAAAGTAATCTCTGAGCACCCATCTGTGGATCATTTAATCAACAACACCAGCCTGTCTGCAAAAGGAAAATTTCAACGGCTGGGTGCTTAGTTGTTTGAGAAAGTTATAAAGGTCAATTTTCGAGCACCAGTTCAGTTGATCTGCGTTTTTTTACCTTACTCACATAAGCGAAAAGAGGCTAAGATCGTCAATATGTCCAGTATTTTGGAATCTTTGCTCCACCGGCCAGATCAGCCTATGCATCCAGTCATTATGCATGGCATGGTTGCTCACAATCCCGTCGTTTAGATCTACAAAAAACCAGTGTCAAAATCCTCAGTGTGTTTCCTGGAGGAGTTGCGACCAATATTGCATCACAAGTTGAAGAAATTCAGAAACAGAGTGATCATAAACGTCGACGCCTGGCAGGACAAGAACAAAAATTGGTAATCTTGATACCGGAAGAGGTAGCCCAAAAGTAGTTGACGGTATGAAAAAAGAAAAGCATCACCTCCTCATGGGACGTGATGCTTGTATTGCTTCTATCGTTGAACATCTGTTTCCAATAACCTATTGGAATAAACTACAGATACTCATTCAGCGAAAACTCAGGAACATAATCAATTAGGAAACAAAGGTTAAGGCCTGCCCCTCTTTACCTGCTCTACCCGTACGACCAATTCTATGGATGTACGTTTCGTAATTCACAGGCAATTGATAATTGATGACATGGCTCACATCATCTACATCAATCCCCCTTGAGGCTACATCAGTAGCGACCAAAATATTTGTTTTGCCATTCCGGAAAGCCTTCAGGGCCTTCTGTCTGGCGCTTTGACTCATGTTTCCCTGGATTTGATCAGATTTAAATCCTGCCTTGTTGAGTTGCTCGCTCAACTTCTTTACCCTGTGTTTAGTTTCGTCAAAAATGATCACTTTTGAGAATGCATCCTCTTTCAACATCTTTCGCAAAACAGTGAATTTATCTTCACCATTGCTCAGTCGAACAACATCCTGATTAATGTGATTACCGGAAGTTTCTCCAGTGCTTACTTTGATTTCAACAGGATTGTTCAAGATGTTTGCAATCCTGCTTTTTTGCGATTTGTCCAATGTAGCAGAAAAGAGCATTGTTTGTTGACGGTTTCTCATGCCGTCGAGGATGCGATCTACTTCTTTAGAAAAACCCATGTCCAACATCCGGTCAAACTCGTCCAGGATAAGGCATTCAAATTTATCAAAACGCAAGCATCTTCTCTGGTGTAAATCCAGCAATCTGCCCGGTGTACCAACAATGAGGTGGTTTCGGCGCTTCAATGCTGAAATATCTCTGCGGATGTTTGTACCTCCAATAAAACAAGAGCTATACAATTTCATTCGCTCAGTCATGCTGCGAAATTCCTCAGTGACCTGCATGGCCAGTTCACGCGTAGGCACTACGACTAGTGCGTGCTGATCTTTTTTGTTGTTACTCAACAATTGTTCGATAACAGGGATGAGGAAAGCAGCTGTTTTCCCAGTGCCTGTCCTTGCAATTCCAAGTACATCCTTACGACTTAAGGACGCTTCGAGGGTTTTATCCTGTATCTCTGTGGGTCTTTTAAAGCCCTTCTTGGCCAGGTTGAATTTCAGTTGTTCGTCCAAAGGCAATTCTGAAATGAGGTGTGGAGACTCATAGTTCGTCACCTCTATTTTTTCTGCTTTTTGAATAAGCTGCTCAGGGACCAAGCTGGATTGGCGCCTGTTGCGCTTACCTCCAGACCGACCTCCTCGGCCTCCGGACCTTTTTTTGTGTTGAAAATTTCTTTTTCCGGAAGATTTCGGCTTCCTTTTTTTGTTGCTTGTATGATTCATAACAATAATTTGGGCAGTGCTCAGCTGCGCTGTGGTTGTTACTCCGACATGTGTTGATGGAACGAAATAAACTGCGATTAATTAAACCTGTACGAGCGACACATGATAAGCTTTCCAAAATTGTACAGGGCAGGTACCCTCTGGTACCCTGAGAGGAGAATTATGAGAAGAATGAAACCCTCTATATGTAAGAAGAACCACTTCGCAGAATTTTCCGCTTTCGATTGCAAAGGTATGTTTTATTTTACAAGAAGGCCATTTTATTTTAATAAACAGAATAAAGTTATTAACAAGTGAGACTAATTGCCCAGTTATGCGGGGTCGAATCAAATCAATCACGCCCGGAGGAAAGGCTCCCCCCCATACGAGCAAGTTAAGCGGCATCACACTATATACCCCCGTTCCAGCATCCCTAAGGACAAGTCATTTACTTTCTTACACAAATAATTTTCTATCTATGAAATGATCCCAAGGCGTTTACCAGCCTTTTCAAATGCATTTAAAGCCCGGTCGAGATGCTCCTGCTCGTGCGCTGCGGACAATTGCACCCGAATTCTAGCCTTGCCTTTCGGCACTACAGGGTAGAAAAAACCAATAACATAAATACCCTCCTTCAGTAATTCGTCTGCCAACTTTTGAGACTGAGCCGCATCGTAAATCATAATGGGTACGATGGGGTGTGTACCGTCAATGATGTCATAACCCAAATTGGAAATTCCTTTACGGAAGTATCCTGCGTTGTATTCCAGTTTATCTCGTAATTCAGTGGACTGTGTGAGAATGTCCAAAACCTTTATACTCGCACCAACGATGGCCGGAGCGAGCGTATTGGAAAACAAATATGGCCGAGACCGCTGCCTGAGTATGTCGACAATTTCTTTACTTGCTGCAGTAAATCCCCCGGAAGCCCCACCGAGTGCTTTTCCAAAAGTTCCTGTCACAATGTCCACACGATCCATGACACCACAATATTCATGAGAGCCTCTCCCGGTGGTGCCGGTAAATCCCGTCGCATGACAATCATCAATCATGACCAGAGCCTTGTATTTATCTGCAAGATCACAGATCTGATCTACCTGTGCAATAGTACCATCCATGGAAAACACACCATCTGTGGCAATCATAATTCTTCTGGCGCCGTTATCTCTTGCCTCTTTCAATTTGGCTTCCAGGTCCTGCATATCATTGTTGGCATAGCGATAGCGGGCAGCTTTGCACAAGCGAATACCGTCAATGATAGAGGCATGATTGAGCTGGTCAGAGACAATAGCGTCCTCTTTTCCGAGCAATGGCTCAAACAATCCACCATTGGCATCAAAGGCGGCTGCGTATAAAATGGCGTCCTCACAACCTACAAAGTCAGCGATTTTCTGTTCCAATTCCTTGTGAATGTCTTGTGTACCACAAATAAAGCGCACTGAAGACATTCCAAAACCATGTGAATCGATAGCCGCTTTGGCGGCCTCAATCACATCGGGATGAGAGGAAAGCCCCAGGTAATTATTGGCGCAGAAGTTGAGCACCTCCAGGTCAGCGTCTGTTCGAATCTCTGCACCCTGAGGGGTGACAATAATTCTTTCCTTTTTATACAGGCCCTGGTCTTCCAGGGCATTCAATTCCTTTTGAAGTTGATCGTCAATTGTGTTAGACATGTTGTTCCTTATATTTTTTTGATAAATGCTTGATCATATCTTTCGTCATGTGTGTCAGGTCAAATTTTGGTTTCCAGTTCCAGTCATTGCGGGCAGCCGAGTCATCCATTTTTTGTGGCCACTTTTCTGCAATTTGTTGACGGTAATCCGGTTGATAAGTCATTTGAAAATGTGGCAGGTCATTTTTGATTTCGCTAGCCAATTCCTCTGGCGTGAAACTCATTCCCTGCAAATTGTAGGACGTATGAATGGTCAGTTGATCCGGATCTGCCTGCATTAATTCAATAGTTGCACGAATAGCATCTTCCATGTATATCATCGGCAAGCGGGCATCTGCCTGTAAAAAACAGTTGTACTCGCCATGCTGGATGGCCTGGTGAAAAATGTCGACAGCGTAATCTGTAGTTCCACCCCCCGGCATGCTCTGGTGACCGATGATACCAGGGTAGCGAATTGACCGAATATCCATCCCGTATTTTTTCCAGTAGTAATTTGCCCAACTCTCACCGGCCACTTTACTGATTCCATACATGGTATCTGCATTTCTGAAGGCATTTTGCGGTGTATTGGCCTTGTCAAAATCAGAGCCGTAAACAGCAATAGAGGAAGGAAAAAATATCCTTTGCAAACTGTGCTTTTTAGCCACCTCAAGCACATTGATAAAACCATTGAAATTGATGTCCCAGGTAAGATGTATATCCTTTTCACCCGTGGCAGAGAGAAGCGCCGCAAGATGATATATTTGTGTAATTCCATGGCGCTCCACGATCTTTTCCATCCTGGCTCTGTCAAGAACATTCAATTGCTCGTAAGTGAGTCCTCCATATCCTTTATCAGCGAGGTCTGAAATAACCACAGCATTTTGTCCGTACTGCTCTGCCAATGTGCTTGAAAGCACACGACCAATTTGGCCGCCAGCACCTGTGATCAGGATTTTTGTTGACTTTTCCTCGATTTTTCTCATGTAAGCTTCATTTAAATACTATTGGGGCAGCAGAGCCATCAAATTTAATAATATTCCTGAGGTTCTGAAACCGGGAATTAAGACCATGCCCTGAGTTGCTCCGGCCACTTCTCTAACTCCCTGTAAGCCCCATTGTTGACAGATTCTACCAACCTGGTGTGGCGTCCATTGCTGGCAAGCAGAAAGGGACACTGCATAATGTGTTGGTAGGCACTGAGTTGGTCGAATACTTTCTGATCGATAGGGACAGCAGGTTTCTTAAGCTCAGCAAGGAGCAAAGGACGAAGGACTTTACGCTCATAAACCACCAGGTCAAAGCGCAATTTCTTCTTCTTTATCTCGATCGTCTTTTCCACGGCCATAAGGGAAAACGGAATGCGCCACTGCTCATTCAGATACAGGATAAGCAACTGCCTCACCATCTCTTCGGGGGTCAAATCATAATATTGCTTTCTAACCGGATCCCATATGAGCACGACATTCTTCTCAACCCTAGTATTTAAGTGTCCTTTGTAAGACAATAAATTGACTTCCATGATGACTGTTCAAATTTTAATCAATTTGCTACCTTTGCTGATCGTTTGAATCAGCGCAACAACAATACTAAAAGTATGTCAGAAGATATCAAGAATTGTGTCATCATCGGAAGTGGACCAGCGGGATATACAGCAGCCGTTTACGCTGCGCGCGCCGGATTGTCACCTATTGT
>DATFJT010000104.1:0-4080 GCA_035269065.1 Saprospiraceae bacterium
CTGTGGCTTGCAGGCGATCGAACGAAAGCTACCCAGCTGCTGTCGATGATTGTTTCATTATTCCAGCTACCATTTTGCAGGTACAATTGGCCGAATTTAGCCCAATCTCTGGCCGTCGCGTAGCAAAAGGAGGAACCGACAAAAGTGCCTGATTCATCTGTTTCCAGTACTGCACTATTCATTCCGATGCGATGAAAAAGGCTGTCGTAGGGAAGTCTATGATAGAAAAGATCATTGCCTATTCTACGTCTTATTAGTTCAGAGAGAATATTACTCGTTCCGCTACTGTAGTACCAGGCCGAGCCGGGTGGGTGTGACAATGCTTGAGATAGTGGAATATCAGCTACTTTTTCCGACCGGAAAAGCATATTGGTGGCCGTGCTGATTTTGTCATATTTCTCCTCAAAATACAAACCGCTTTGCATCTGCAATAGATCTTTTAAACTGATAGACCGCCTATCATCTGACCATTCCTCAAATAAAGCCGTATCAGCTAAGGATAATTTTTGCTCTTCCACTAGCATACCAATGAGTGTTGCGGTCACACTTTTGGTCATGGACCAGCCATTGAATACAGAGCTGCTGTCATAACCGGGAGCGTAATGCTCGTAGAGGAGTTTTCCATTTTGCACGATGACCAGGGCCCGGGTTTGATGCTCCGGTAAAAAAGCGTAGTTTTTGGCCTCCGCTAAGACTTTCTCATCAAAATGAGTACTGTCTTTTTGTATCCTGTGTTGATCGCCGGTGGCATCAATGGGAGATAGGTAAGCCTCATAATTGTCCTGTCCTCTTATGAGTACACATCCGAGATCGCCTTTGTACCTCGCTTTTTGAGCTGCAAGTCCAAATAGTCTGCTTTCGGCTGTAGAGTCTTTGTAATTAAAAGTCGTCTTGGTCTGATCAATGAAGGTCATATTCAAATCTTGCTTCTGAATGGTATCAGGGTGCCTGCCATCGATGAAATGACAGGAGCACATTTTTTTAGCCGCATAGCCTGTGGCTACTTCCATCTGCGGCAATAGCCAGACTTTGAGTATCAAAAAAAGAAGCAATATTACAATGCCGAGGCCCAATGCCATTTGTTTCATGAACTGATTTTTAGTCAAAGGTAAAAACCAGAAGCATATCAATTCTGGCCTTGTCTAAACTGCTGAATCAAAAAAGCTGAGATCTCAGGACCTCAGCTTTTAATAAATTTTAAACTGTTCAAGAAGCTTTAATACCCGAATATCTCTTCAAGACTAAGTTCGACGACCTCACCTTGTGATTTGAGGTATTCCATGTCTATCTCACCTTTGTCCGCCATGACCAACATATCGAACTTTCTGCCCTTTATTTTATCGGAATGAAATTGCTTTAGATCTTCCAGTGTAGCTGTTTGTATGAATTTATAGCTGTCCTTACGCAGGTCTCTGGGGTAGCCCAGTTTTTCATTCTTTCGATAGGTCCAATAAATATTGGCATCCGTAATGCGGTCTGTTTCTATTTTTTTCATGATGGATTGTCGAGCTGTTTCCACCTGCTCTTCTACCAGGGGCATGTCATGAATAATTTCCTTTATACCTTCTATGGCGGCAGGCATTTTATCGGCCTGAGTTCCTACATAGGCAGTCATATAATGCGCCTTATCCGATTCATTGGGGTTTCCATTATAGGCATAAGCTGAGTAGGCTAGTGCACGTGATTCTCGAATTTCCTGAAAAACAATAGAAGACAGGCCAAATCCGAAATAGGTGTTGTAGAACTCACTTTGAATATACTCGTCCAGAGAGAAGCCTTCAGTTCCTTTTGAAAGCAACATGATCTCTGCTTGAACCATAGGAAAATCAACAAAAAAGACCTTATTTCCTTTGGTAGCTCTCTCTTCGAATTCCTGGTTTTGTTTGACTGGCTTTAAATCCTGAGGCAATTGACGCTCCTCTTTCATGATATCCATCAGCTCGTCAAGGTTCGTATCTCCGTAAAAGAAAATATTGTGTTCGTAGTTCTTTAGCTCATGGATTCTGTCTACCAATGCCTGCGCTTCAGTTCTTTTTAGTTCCTCTGTTGTCAGTACATTGGTGTATGCTGAATTTTCCCCGTATTTGGCATAATTGTACAGGGCACTGCGCAGGACTTTTCGCTTGTCTTTCTTGTCATTGTCTCTTTTGGTCAGAATGTCATCCACCAGGTTATCCAGGGCCTCTTTATCTGCTTTGGCCTCATTGAGAATATGATCGAAGAGTTGGATGCCCTGCTTCAGAGATTCTTCCAACCCGCTCAAACTCATGTAAATGCGTTCATCGCGATTGTAGGCATTGAATTCAAGTCCGCGTTTATACAATTCTTGCTGTAACTCTTCCGCGGTGTATTTTTCTGTGCCCAGGTAAGGCAGGTATTGCATGGCTAGATCCAATTGCTTGTCAGCATTTTTCCCCATTTCGTATATGTAAAGTAGGGTAAATGCACCATTGGAATTACCAATTTTTCGGATTTCGATACCCTCTTTATAAGCAGTGCTTTTTTCCATATCCTGGTCAAAATCCAGGAATTCTGGCTCCAGTCTAGGCGATTCTTTGGCCATCCAATCGGAGGCCCAGTCACTTTTCTTGTCTCTGACCAAATCGACTGGGGTGATTGGCGGTTTTTCAACATTCATTACATTGGGGTCTTCACCTTCTTTTTTATAGACTACCACGTAATTGTCTTTCCTGATATATTTTTTGGCACACTCGATAATGTCTTGTTTGGAGAATGCAGCCATTCTATCGTACTGATTGACGACCTTCTCCCAGTTTAGACCTTTTATGAAAGCATTGGTCATTTTGTAGACACGGGCGTTATTGTTTTTCTCGGCGCGCAAATTATCGAGTTTCATATTTTTAATCACGGCATCTATGAGCCAATCAGGGAAGTCTCCCTGATGCAGCTTGTCGATACTTTCAAGAAGAATACGCTCTACATCTTCCAGCTCCTGGGTTTCTTTTGGCTTTCCTGACAGGCCAATTACGCTGTAATCCTCGTATACCCAATTCCAGGCATCTGCTTCCAGCAATCTTTGCTTTGCATTGATGTCCAGATCAATGATCCCCGCCTGTCGATTGTAGAGCAAGCCTTTGATAAGCTCTAGTTTGAGGGCGTCATCACTCGCAGCCCCCGGAAAGCGCCAGGCCATATCGAGGTATTGAGATTCTTGTCCGTATACTGTTTTTTCTACTCGCTGTGTTAATTCCGGTTGTTCTTCAAATTGGAATTGAGGCACATCCTGGGATTCATAGTCACCCCAATATTTCTCAGCGAATTCAATCACCTGTTCAGGGTCAAAATCTCCTGCAATTACGATGGCCATGTTGTTGGGTACGTAATAAGTGTTAAAATACCTGTAAATGGCATAATGACTTGGATTTTTTAAATGCTCCCCTTCGCCGATAGTAGTTTGTGTCCCATAAGGGTGAGAGGGGAAAAGGGTCTCTGTCATCGCCTTCATCGTCTTTCTAAAATCTCTGTCCTGGTTGATATTGAATTCCTCAAATACAGCCTCCAATTCTGTATGAAACAACCTTAGGACCACCTCATGAAAGCGCTCTGATTCCAACTCCATCCATTTCTCTAATTCATTGGCGGGGATATCATTGACGTAAACAGTTTGCTCTACCCAGGTATATGCGTTTGTGCCCTTGGCTCCTATGGAACCAACCATTTTGTCATATTCATTGGCGGCGACCAGCATTCCAGCTTTATTGGAAATACTGTCAATACGCGTATATATTTCTTTTCTTTCAACGGGATCAGAGCTTTGGCGATGTTGTTCATATAATCGAGCAATCTCGTCTAGTAATTTTTTCTCTTTTTCCCAGTCCAAAGAGGCGATTTTACTTGTTCCCTTAAACATCATGTGTTCCAGGTAATGTGCCAGGCCGGTTGTCTCTGCAGGATCGTGCTTGGATCCGGCACGCACCACAATATTGGTACTGATGCGCGGCTCATTTTTGTTGACGCTCATGTATAGTTTCATCCCATTGGGAAGGGTGTGTATCTGGACGTTCAATGGATCTCCTTTCACCGTCAATTTTTCTTCAGTAGGTAAGTAGTTACTCATAT
>DATFJT010000105.1:0-10267 GCA_035269065.1 Saprospiraceae bacterium
CAGAGTACTCATACATTGCAGTGCTAAAACATAAAAAATGAGCAGACTCATGGCTGTAGCATAGCTGTAGACTTTTTCACCGGAATCCGGAAAAGTTTCTTTACGCATCTTATCTCGCAGCTCAAACCCGGATTCCTCATCTCCAATACTGTAAATTGTAGCCATAGTTCCTACGAAAACCTCACGCGCGGCGAAAGAGGACAACAATCCAATACCGATTTTCCAGTCAAAGCCAAGCGGCCTGATTACGGGTTCAATCCACTGCCCAAGCCTTCCGATATAACTGGCTCTCAGATTTGCTGATTGCACCATGCGTTCCTTTTTCTCTTCCGCCCAATTCTGCATTTCTGCCTCAGCCACTACCTTTTCCACAGCCTTTTCCTGCGAATGACCAGGTCCATGTGCAGCCAAAACCCACAGTAGAATACTAATGACAAAAATGATCTTACCAGCCTCGATAACAAAGGCCTCTGTTTTTTTATATACATTGATCAAAACCGTTCTAAAGTCAGGCACCTTATACTCTGGCATTTCAATGATAAAAGCGCTGCTGTCCGTAGGCGCTTTGAGTAAATATTTCAATACCCAACCAGCGAACAATGCCGCCAATGCTCCCAATAAGTAAAGCCCCAGAAAAAGTAGCGCCCTGGAATCGATAAAGCCAAAAATCATGGCTGATGGAACCGCAAATCCTATGATAATGGTGTAAATGGGGAGCCTTGCCGAACAACCAATGAAAGGAACAACCAAAATAGTGATTAAACGCTCCTTCGGGGAACTAATGCTTCTGGTGCTCATGATTGCCGGAATAGCACAGGCACCTCCTGATATGAGGGCCACAACACTGCGTCCGGACATGCCAAATCGCTGCATCAGACTATCCAGAAGATAAGCGACGCGTGCCATGTATCCGGTTTCCTCCAGAATGGTAATCAAAAGGAAAAGAAGGGCAATTTGTGGCACGAAAACAAGTACCCCCGCTATACCAGGAATCACCCCATCCAGTAACAGTGAACTCCACCACCCCTCTGAAAGAAATCCGGACAAAGATGTACTGGAGTAATCAAAAATTTGCTCAATCCAATCCATCGGTAAAGCAGCCCAAGTGTAAATGGCTTGGAAAACCATGAGCATGATGACCATAAATATCAATGGGCCAGCCAAAGGATGGGTGACTATCGGATCGATGCGCTCAGACCAACCCTCAATTTCAATTTCCCGCTCCTCAAACAATTTCTTATCATGAATGGCATCAAACCTGCTGAGGGTGTCGTCCACCTGTAATTTTACGACATCATCCTGTTGGACCTTCCAGGCCTCTACATCAATCCCAAATTGACTGTTTACAGATTCCTTAAAAAGTGCCCAATGAACCGCCATAAGAAACTTCTGATAGGATGTAGCATCAGAGAAAAGACTACCCGCAGGAAGATCTTTCAAATCGGGTAATCCGGTCCATGGATCAAAATTCACAGGCTCTTTGTTTTCAAGCTGATCAGCGATAGACTGTCTCAACTGGTCAAGGTTAGATCCTGTACGACTGCTTATTTCGATTACGGGCAAGCTCAAACGGGCAGCCATTTGTTCGTGGTCGTAATGGTAATATTGACGATCTTTCTGATCGGACATATTGAGGGCTAAAATAACGGGTAGGCCCAATTCCATCACCTGGGTAAAAAGCAACATTTGCTTTTCGATGTGTTGAATATCCAATACATAAACGATCAAGTCGGGATGGTCAGGATGCGTTGGGTTGGCCAATACCTGGCAAACTACCTTTTCCTCGAAAGAAGTCGGATGCAAACTGTAAGCCCCGGGCAAATCCTGCAATATACAGTCGTTGCCAGGTTCCAGGGTCATGGTGCCTTCAATTTTCTCCACTGTAATTCCAGGATAATTACCTGTTTTCTGGCGAAGGCCAGTGAGGGCATTGAACAGACTTGTTTTGCCGGAATTGGGATTACCGACCAAGGCTACTCTCTTCATGATTCAATAGGCCTGAGCTGGAGAAAGTCAATGACAGACTTACCTACTCCAAAACTTCGATGATTGACAACGATGTAATAAGAGGACCCCAAAAGTGTTTTACGAACGATTTCTATCTCATTACCCGGCCTGATGCCCATAGCACTCAAACGCGTGGATAGCTCCTTATCCAGAATGCCCTCCAATTCGTACTTTTTCCTGGTCTTTCTTTTCGTTTCTTCTGTGAATTTCAACACGATGCCTCGGTAGTTTTTATTTAGACTTAAACCAAATTGATGTAAAATTAATGTTTCAGGCGGACTTTCAAAATACTTAAAGCGGGGTAATCTCTTGGACATTTACTTATAAGCGATACAACCACAATTCGAAACCGAGCAAATCTTCCAGTTTGGCCTTCTCGTAAGCTGCATTCTCATCTGCGACATATACGGACACACGATGAAATCCCTGGCTACTGTTAATCGTGGCTGGAACTCCGAGTGCTGTTAATTGCTGCTTTCTGTTTGATGCATTTTTCAAATCTTTAAAAGAACCACAAACAATATAGGTCTTAGCTTCTGTGAAACTTTTTTTCTGCGCCTCGGGAAGTGTAACTTTTTGCGGTTCCAAAATGTCTGTGGCTGGATTTTCTTCCATCTGGTATATTGAAATTTCCCCGCCATAGCAGGCTACCCAAAGCTGCTTTTTCTCATCATCAAACTCAACACCAATGGGCTTATAGCAACTGCGAACCGTCTGAACAATCTTTCCTGAAGTGGCCTCGATTATGGCTACACGGTGTTCTCCATATAGACAAACAAAAAGCCATTTCCCATCTTTGCTTAAGGCCATACTCCGCGGCAATTCTCCCAAGTACTTTTTCTTGATCACTTTTTCTTGCGCCAAATCGAAAGTGACCAGGGCATTTTCATTGTTTAACGAAATGTAAAGCAAGTCGCGACTTTCGTCTACGTGCAGATCTCTGGGGCCAGAACCAACTTGAAATTTACCTTTCACAGAGCGAGTGACTAAGTCAATCATTGCTACTTCTTGTTCACCCATAATCGACACGAGCAATGTATTCTTATAGAGCGCAATGCCTCTTGGATATCTACCAACTGGAATTTCTTTGCTCTCTTTACCGGACGATAAATCAAGTAGGCTTATCGTTCCACTGCACCAGTTAGAGACGGCCAGTAAATTGAATCGATCTACGTAAAATACATATTTCGGCACACTGCCGACCTCGTAAACATCCACGATATCAAAGTTGTCGATATCAATTTTATAGACGTATCCGCGTTCATACTCTGAACTTGTTAGGCAATTGTCCTCTGCATTGGAATCAAAGCCTTTGCCATAGAGTTTGTAATTACTCACATAAGCAAACCTACCGTCCGCGGAAAAGTCACATTCTACAGGAGATCCTTGGTACCAGTGATCCAAATCACAAAAGCCATAATCAGAAAGTCTTACCTTGTCATCCAGTTGTTTGATGAGGTCAAAACTCCTGTCGTAAAAACATATGGAGTGGTTGTACATCATATTTTGAGCAGCAAAGATTCCTCTGCCATTGTGAACAATGGACTTGGGCGTTAGTGCTCCAAGGGGTTCATCGATACTGGTTATTTGAGAAACTATTTGCCCTGTCGATGTCGTTAAAGAAATACAGTAAATGATCGCAACAAGTGCTGTTAAGATCATTTTCATTGATTCACCATTTAATTAAAACCATGAAATTATTCAAATTATTCCTTTTGGCTTCTGTGATCGCACTTGGATTTAGTGCATGTGAAGACGATGATGACACCATGACCACAAATGAGACTATTGATGTTCTCACTTTTAACCTGCAACCTCTGTATAATGGTGAACCGCTTCAAATGAGAAAGATTTACAGCTACGATGACACAAATGGATCCAGCGTACAATTTGATAAAATTGAATTTTTTATTTCGGATCTCACCTTGATAGACGGGAACAATAGTAGCGTCATTCGAGACGTCCATTCATTCAATTACGACGATTACTTTTCAGTACCTGAGCATGTGGGTGAAGGTCTTAGTTTTACGATGGAAAATGTTCCAGCAGGCCAACAAACTTTCACTTTCGGCTTTGGTGTGAGTCCTAATTTAAATGGCACAACACCTTCTGATTATAGTGTAGATCATCCTCTGGGTGACGGATCAGATTATTGGATTCCATGGGAAAGCTATATATTTTCCAAGCACGAGGGAAAATACTATTCTGCCAACAATGCAGATACCACTAATTTCATCTTTCATACTGGCGCAGACAATTGTTATGGCGAAATCAGCAGTGCAGTTGATTTGAGTGCATCTGAAGAGCAAATCACCGTAGAGATTGACTTTTATGAGCTCTTTAAACAAGATGATGGCGAATTATTTCATATTCCGGACGAACCCGTGTTGCATCGATTGGATCAGCAGGAATTGGTGGATTTCTTTTGTGAGAATTTCATCTCCTCTACTTCAGTCGCACAGGAATAAAGGATTCTATGCCATTCCAAACAGCTTTACCACATGATTTCCTGTAAATTTTAAGTAAAAAATACTTATATTTGCGCCTCGAATTTTATTTGTCGGAGACAAACGAGTCCCCAGATATTCGGCGACACCATCGTACAGGAGATTTATACATTCATCTTGTTTCTGTCTGCAAGCTCAGAAATGGCTGATATGCAGAAATTTAGGAAATTGTAAGGAACTAAATCTTAGGTTTTCGCATTTGCTTTATTGTTAAGCTTATGGCGAGCGTATCGATAAAGCTTTTTTATACAACAGGTAGTAAACATTATGGTAGACAGAGCAGATAAAATGAAAGATGCCATCGAATGGGTCAAGAAAAAAGGCTTTACGGAAATTAAAGCCAATGCAGAAGACCTGGATGATATGGATGTTGATGCTCCAACATCATTTGAAAGAAAAAGGGATGAAGAAGAATTTGTCCCAGACATTTCAGGCAAGAAAATGGGCGCGAAAAGCTATTTTGAAATTGCCATTAAAACTGATGAAACCAGGAGACTTGTCACGAAATGGAAATTGTTGAGCAAAATGGCTTCCATGAAAAATGGTAAACTTTATTTGCTCGCCCCCAGGGGAAGCAAATCATTTACCGACGGATTGGTAAAGATGTATAATATACAAGCTAAAGTTTATTCGATATAAATTTTTTAACTAAAATCAGGAGTTAATACATGCTGATAATTGATGTAAAAGATGGTGAATCCATCGATAGAGCGCTAAAACGCTACAAGAGAAAACACCAGAAAACTGGTTTAATGAAAGAAATTCGAACGAGAAGAGAGTTCACCAAACCTTCCATTGAAAGGAGAAAAGAAATTCTCAATGCCAAGTACCGTTTGGATAAGTACGGAAGGAATAATTAAAACCAGAAGGTCTCCGGCAATAACCGGGAATATTTCACGTTTTAATTGTTGTTCTCAAACTAATTTTCCAAACTATGAATAAAAAATACTCTCTTGGTGAGGGAAAATATTACTTCACCATAAAGGCAGGAGGGATGACCAACATTCTGATTAATAGAAAAGCTAAAAAAGACGCTGTTCGGGCTTACAAGTCTTATGTCAAAAATGGCAAGGAAGTAGAATGGCATGGCAAGTGGCAGGGAAAGAAATTTTCTGATAGTACGCCCCCTTCTGGAGAAAAATAGAATACTTAGGAACAATATATCAAGCACCGATTATTTGAAAAAATAATCGGTATTTTTTTGCCTTAGTGATAGGTTTCATTTGTCGCGTCCAAACAAATCATCGAAAAACTCTTTTCTCTTCTCCTTGCGCTTTCTCCTTTTTTTTAGCTTATCATTATTTCTTTCAATTTCTTTGCTGCGCTCGCTTTTTTCTGTCTTTTCCCGCTCTTTTCTAAATACATCTATCAATTGATCTAACAAGCCTTCCTCACTATCGGATTCTTTTTGCTCCATAAGTAAGCGTTTTTGGTAAGCACTGTCTGATAAAAAGATGGGACAGTCGAGGTGGTGCAAATAAAAACTGTCTGGGTAGTCAAAATTAAGCCCTTTAACACGTCCATATTTATTGCTCACGGCAAGTCGCCGATAAAATTTAGCCCAGATAGGCAAAGCCATATGTGCTCCTTGTCCAAAGCTGGAATTCCTAAAACGAATCCAGGGATATTCCCCACCTACCCAAGCCCCTGCTACAACAGCAGGCGTACAACCGACAAACCACCCGTCTGCTCCTGATTGGGTGGTGCCTGTTTTAGCAGCCACGGGCATTCGTAAATCATATTTCCACCTCAGCCGGGTAGCCGTTCCCACGTCTGCAACATTTTCCATTGCCGCCCTTATTTTCAAAGCAGCGAGGCTGTCTACCGCCTGATAATCTTCTGCAGCAGTTTTAGGTCGCTCGAAAAGTACTTTCCCTTTGCGATCTGTGATTTTTCGTATGAAAGTTAATGGGGGCACTCCAAAACCATTGCTTAGACCGGCATATATAGGCAGGAGGTCCATCAAAGAGGACTCCACCGTTCCCAGCGCAATTGAAGGTAATTTTGGCAAGTTTCCCTTCCAACCCAATTGCCTGGCTGTCGATATCGTTTTATTCATGCCATGTCTTAAGATCAGAGACGCAGATACCGTATTCACAGAGTTAGCCAAAGCTCCTTTCAGGCTGTACCAACCACCGTATTCACCATCAGCATTTCTCGGAGCCCAATCGTCGTGATCTACATAGGTAGCCAATGTATTCTGAAAATAATCACATGGGGCAAAGTCGTCGCGAAAAGCTGAATAATAAAGAATGGGCTTAAAAAGTGAACCTACCTGCCTTCTTGCTTGAACGTGATCGTATTGAAAAAATCGGTAGTCTGTGCCACCAACCCAAGCCAATACTTCTCCATTTTCGGGATGCAAGACAAGGAATCCAGCCCTTAATTGCCTCAGGTAGTGGGCCAGGGAGTCCTTCGCACTCCAATATTTTTTTTCAGGACCACGCACGGTGTACACAAGCATGTCCCTTTTGTTAGATAAACGTTGATCAATTTCTTCTGAAGACAAGCCAGCAGCTACCAATTTCTTATAATGTGGTGTGTTTTCGACAGCTTCTTTCCAATAGGCTGGTTTCTGCCATACGTTTCTACCCTCCCAGTGCTTGTCGAACTGATTTTGTAATTGTATCATGTGTTCTTCCAGTGCGTACTCTGCATACTCTTGCATACCCGCATCCAGACTAGTATAAATTTTGAGGCCGTCTAATTCCAGATTGTAAGCACTCCCATCCTCTTTTTTCTGACCGTCTATCCTTTTTTCTACCTCCGTCTTTAGCAATTGCCGAAAATGGGTGGCTCTGCCGGTAGCAGGATTCTCTAGAGTGAATTCCGTTTCGAGGGGCAATTGCTGAAGGGAGTCCGTTATATCTGTCGCCAGATAACCATATTTGGACATCTGGGAAAGCACGGTATTGCGACGCGCAAGAGATCTTTCGGGATGGCGAGCAGGATTGTAGTAGGTATTTGCCTTAAGCATACCCACCAGAACAGCAGCTTCTTCTATTTTTAACCTGGGAGCAGACTTTCCAAAATAACGCCTTGAAGCAACCTCTAAGCCATAAAAATTATGCCCAAAAGGAATCGTATTTAAATACAGTTCGATGATTTCCTCCTTGGAATAAGTCCCCTCTAATTTCCGTGCCGTAAAAATCTCCTTCATCTTATTGACTGGCAGGCCGATAAAAGGAAGTTCTCTTCGCCCAAAAATATTTTTCGCCAGTTGCTGGGTGATCGTACTGCCACCTCCTCCACTGATATCACCCATTAAAATCGTCCTGAAGAAAACCCGAAAAAGAGCCCGCCAATCAATTCCTGAGTGCTCAAAAAAACGAGCATCCTCCGTAGCGACCAAAGCATCTATCAAATGTCCGGGAAAAAGCTCATACGAAATATTTGTGCGATTCTCCTGGTAGTACTTCCCCATTAAAACGCCATTCCTGCTGTAAATCTCTGAGGCGACAGGATTTTTAATTTGCTCCAGGTCGGCACTGGATGGAACAGGTCCAAAAAGTCCCAATCGGACAGCAAAAGCCAGGATCAGAATTAAAGTTAATAGTACGGGTACCATCAGGATGGCAAACAGTCCTAAAACCTTTAAATACTGACCGTCTTGCCAGTAATGGTTAATGAGTTTTTGTATGTCCTTCCAGCTAAGCATGCACCTACATTAACTGTTTGTAAATGAGATGCGTATTCATTTGAGAAAAATTTTCAATGTGAAAATTGTAATAACTCAACATGTGCTCAATAAATGACTGCCTTTCCTCTCTACTCAGTTTGACTTCGTGTAAGCCAAGCCTGTCCGATGCTTCCAGTTCTACCAGTATGCGCACCATTTGCGATGGGATCAGGAGTCCTTTCTCTGGAGTCTCTTCGAAAAGAGTGCCTTCCTGCACGGATAGGATTTTTTTCTCCGGCCAACCAGAAAGATCCGGGAAAAGCCCAAAATGAATAAGCAGTCGAACGAGAAAATATAAGTGACAATTGACTACAGGCTGCTCGCTGTTCTCAACCTGGTAAACAGAATCGCGTAATTCCGAGAATAAACCGGACTGAGGCTCATCGAACTGCAGTGTTTTCCTGGACAATTCTACCATAAATAACTTGATTGCGGACCGCCTCAAATCAGTGATAGTCGCACCAGGATAAAAATCTGCCCGGACTTCCCTGATCCTGTTTATTTTTCGGCCCTCCTTGTTGTAGACCACCATTTGAAGCGCCGAGCCCAGCTGCAAAAGAGAAGGAGCCACCCTGGGTTTGGCTTTGAAAACACTATTTACAATGTAGGTCTTAAGACCAAACTTTTCAGTAAACACATCCACGATGGCACTGGTATCCCGGTATTTGATCGTTTTGAGAACGATACCCCTTGTATTGTCAATCATTATTTCTCACCATCTTTCCCAACCATCAATTTTATCCTGCCTGTACTGCTTTTTAGTTCGCAGCCTTTCTTGTTGTCTTTGTATGATGAGCTCCGCCAATGCGACATTGGTTGGTAATGCATGCTGCCCTCCCTTCATTACTGCATCCACTTTCTTCTCAGATACATCCAACCTGTAAAGAAGGCTGAACAGCGTTTCTGGTTTGGTGGTCAACATTTGAGCTACACGATCTGCTATCAAATCCAATAATTCTCCATAAGAAATTTGGTCGGCTCCTTTTCTTTCCAGCCCAAAATCGCGGGCTATTAGGTTAAAAACCTCCATGTTTTCAGGATTATCGGCCATATGATCTCATTAAAACTCCTGCAAAGTAAAACAAAGACAGCGGCAAGCAATAAGGGAAGTAGAGCAAATACACCTCGCTTTTCAAGATTTTTGTAAATTTTGGTCAATGTAGGACCATTGAACATGAAAAAAGGCATCTTTACATGATGAAGTCGAGGCACACATTCGGCGCTAGTTTGGATATAAAGCGAAAGCGTGGAGAAAAGGCGTTTGCCATGCTTGTAGATCCTGACCGCTATTTATCGATGCTTCAATACCTTGAGCACGAGGATTTTCTGAATGCGGTAGACTATCTTTTAGTCGGAGGCAGCCTGCTTACAACCCATCAATTAGGCGAATGCTTAGAAGCATTACGCATCAGGAGCGCTCTTCCTGTCATTCTCTTTCCCGGGAGTCAACTACAAATTCATCAGGGTGCCGATGGAATACTCCTGCTCAGTCTGGTCTCCGGTCGAAATCCCGATTTTCTGATTGGACGTCATGTAGAAGCTGCAGCCAGTCTTAAAGCTTCCGGCCTGGAAATCATTCCCACTGCTTACCTGTTGATAGATGGAGGTAAGTCAACCACAGCCTCCTACATCAGCAATACACATGGTATACCTCATCACAAACCAGAAATTGCAGCTGCCACAGCACTGGCTTCGGAAATGCTTGGCCTGAAAAATATTTACCTGGACGCTGGCAGTGGCGCCAGAATACCGGTAAGTACTGAAATGATTCGGGCTGTGAGAAAGGCTGTGGATTTACCGCTGATCATCGGAGGGGGAATACGCTCAGCTGAAAAAGCCATCAGGAATTTCGAGGCCGGGGCAGACCTTGTCGTCGTTGGGGACTTGTTCGAGAAAAGCCCCTCTGAAGGTCTGAAATTCTTATCTTCACTTGCTCAATACAAAAAAATGAGACCGGTCAATTGAACCAGGCAATCGGAACAGTCTACAAATCCACAGGAAGCTGGTACCGCGTTAAAACGGACAAGGGTATCATGCTGGATGCTCGTATAAAAGGTAAATTTCGTCTAAACGG
>DATFJT010000106.1:0-3055 GCA_035269065.1 Saprospiraceae bacterium
AAACAACTTGATGAATTGATCTCTCATTCTTCAGCACTAAAATTACAGCTGATCGAACAACCACTGGAACAAGGCAAAGATCATTTGTTAAACAACTTTAAGGGCCAGGAAGAAGTGCTGTTGGCTGTAGATGAATCTATTCAAGAATCCGATGATCTCGAAAAACTGAGGCCCTATTACCATGTTGCCAATTTTAAATTGATGAAAAACGGGGGATTTTCGCCTTGCATGGATTTACTGGCCAGGGCAGAATCCCTAGGATACAAAAAGATGATGGGATGTATGACGGCCTCCAGTGTCAGCATAGGGGCAATTTGCCCGTTTTTACCCACTTTAGACTTTGTGGATATGGACGGGGCGCTTCTTTTGGTCGATGACATTGCTTCCGGCATTGAATTTGACCATGGCCGCTGCCTAAAAACAACAGGAGCTGGCTTTGGCATTACTATCGATCAGGAGTTGATTCAAAAAACCAAAGTTGAATGAAAGTCGAGCATCTCAATGGGCGGAGAATTCGAACACCCGAAGGCAATTTCTACTATTGCTCTGGCACGGACTACCTGGGAATGGCTTATCACGAGGGGTTAAAAGAGTCCATTATTGAAGCTTATGCCAAATATGGTCTGAATTACGGCAGTACGCGAAAACACGGATTATTTGACGATATCTACGAGCGGGCAGAAACAATTTTTGCCAATTGGCTTGGACTCGAGGCTGCACTTACTGTATCAAGCGGAACACTGGCAGGGCAACTTGTGCGCAATTTTGTAAGGGCACACTCCTACGCCTTGATTGAATTGCCACGGCTTCACCCTGCGCTCAAGGATATTTATGAGGACCAGATAGCACAACGGATGGAAAACAAAGCCCAGGAGCGCCTCATTGATCAGATCAATCGACATCCGGCTGAAAAAATTGCGCTGCTCACAGTGGCCATGGATCCATTGACATCTCAGCCTGCTGATTTTAGTTTTCTCCAGGCTGTAGAAGGAAAGGAGTTGTTGCTTATTCTGGACGATACGCACGGATTGGGGGTACTCGGAGAGACTGGTGCAGGTTTTATAGAGTTGTTTCCCTCCTTAAGGTCAGAGGAAGTAATCGTCATTGGCTCCCTGGCCAAAGGCATCTCCTTGCCCGGGGGCTTAATCGCAGGTCCTCAAAAATGGGTCAAAGCCATCCAAAATAGTGGACATTTTTTGGGCAGCAGTCCCATTAGTCCCGCCTATCTTGAAGCTTTCAGCAATCAATTTGCAGCTTATCAACAACGACGGCTAAAACTTAAGGACAACATTGAATTGCTAAAATCTGAAATTCAAGAAAAGCATAAACTCGGCTATTTCCCGGACTTCCCCATCTTTATTCTACCTGAAGAGTATGCAGGTGAAAGGCTCAAAGAACTTGGAATATGGATTTCCAGCATACGCTACCCCTACCCGCATTCTCCCCTGTTGAACAGGCTCATACTTAATGGAGCCCATGAAAAAGAGGATATCCTCCAGGTGACAGCGCGCCTGAATCAGATTTTATAAATGCTTCCATTGATCAATACATGAGTTCTTTTTCCGTCCTTACTGAAGAAAAGCACCGGGTTGGCACCCAAAAGAACAGGCTCATCACTGTGATCCTCACAAGAGGATGTCCATAAGATAGGTAATGCAGCTTGAGGATCAGGGCGAACACCACAATAAAGAACAATACCAGAGGCTAAATTCCGATACAACCACTCTTCGTCTTCATACTTCTTTTTGTCATTAACGAAAAGCACCTTATCAGCTTTTTCAATATTATATCCCTTTGCATCAAAATAATCATAGGCCGCCCGCGTGCGTAAATCTCCCAATTCCTCGATACGTGCTTTAATCCTGTAATCCTGAGCCCCATCTGTATTGATTTCTTGCTTCTTGATTCCAAGGTCTACCATATAATCCATATCAAACTGATTCAAGCTTGCATTCTCAACAATAAGGTCAAACATGCGCCTATTGTTAAAAGGTATTTTTCTGTATTGCTCCTCGGTATAGGACTCATAAGTATTATTGGCGATGGCGTCCATAGACAGCAGGTAAAGCATAAATTGAATCTTCCTGTTGTCCTGTTTTTCTCGATCTTTCTTGGTTCCCCCCGATTCAATCAAAATAGTTCTGGTACCCCATGCCTGGATATTATCACCAAATGCCCTCGGCTCAAAGGAATCACTGAATTTACCGACATGTCCCGGAATTTTGTCCTGTAATTGCGCATTCATGAGGGCGATTAACTGCATGGCATCCTCTCTTTTCTCATTTACCTCTTTTGTTGCGTTATAGGCAGGTGCCAGAAAAGAGAAACGTGCACTTTTATTGGTACCCCCCGCGCTGTAATATCTGCTTTGGTCGTGTAAATTGAAACCCCAGTCCGCATTGGTTTGGTCTCGCAAGGATTTAAGAATTTTTGATTCCGGTTGCACTAGATTCAATGCATCCCTATTCATATCAATGCCCAATGCAGTGTGCCTCTGATAGCGCTCAGCCCCATCAGGATTTAGTAGGGGCAAACAATGCAGTGTGACGGACGCTTTCATTTTCTGTAACCACGGGTCCCTATCACCCTCAGCACTTAAAAAATTAAAAAAATCCAATATTGCCATGGTGGCAGTAGGTTCGTCTCCATGCATTTGTGTCCACATCAAAATACTTATCGGCCCTTCTCCCCATTTTACGTGATAGATCGCTCTTCCTTCTACTGAAGCGCCGATGGAGTCTACAGCAAAACCCTGTTCCGGTTTAAGATTTGTAAGCAATGCGGCAACCTCTGCATGTTTAAACCTTCGATCTTCGATGGATTTTTCTTTATAGCTTGCATAGACTTCTTCGTACTTTTGCCATGAGAATATGCCCTGTGAGAAAATCTCATGAGGGGCAAAAGATGTTAAGAGAAAGCACATAAGGCCGAAAATAATAGGATGAATGAAGCTTTGTCTCATAGATCGAATTTATCAGGATAAGAATCAATTATGTCAAAATTAGGAAATTTTGCTTCGCATTTGGAAAGCTTAAGCTTGATCCTACTCCTTACT
>DATFJT010000107.1:0-3203 GCA_035269065.1 Saprospiraceae bacterium
TAATTCGCTCCTGGACGGGCCATCAGCAACAATTAGAGCTTCAAGGCTTGCCTTCTGGAGGCTACTTTTTGAGAATGTACGACAACGATAATTCTATTTTAAGAAAAATCATGAAGCAATAGAATAGCCCGTTATGTTCTAAAATAACAAGTCCTGCATGTTTATCGTGCGGGACTTTTTTTCTAACCGATAAGCCTTAAACTACTTCTTTTGCACCCAAAAAAATGCACAGAAAAATCTATTCTTTTTAGCCGTAATTCTATTTTATTGACATCTTTCGATATGATTTCTCCAAGAAGCCAAATGGTTTTATTTTCTCTAATGCTCATGATGTCCTGTCAAAATAAGCCTATCGAGTCTTCTTCAACGGACCAAATCGCCCTAACGCATAAATCGGCAATACAGAGTTTATCAAATTCTCCTCATATAGAAGTATTCAAAAACAAGGATGGTACCTGGGGCTACGATGTATTTGTGGATGGTAAGCAGTATATTCATCAAAAATTCATCCCGGCTATGGCAGGTAGTAAGGGTTTTGAATATAAAAGTCAAGCGTTGGCAACAGGCGAATTGGTCATTCAAAAAATCAGAAATGGAACAGTACCACCATCTCTGGGCAGAGGGGAAATCGAACAAATTTTGAAACAGCCAAATGTCCATGACCAGAAATAATGAAATCATGAATTTTGTCAGAAGAAAAGCTATTCAATTGTGTGTGATGATTTTCGGCATTTTGCCGCTGTTTTCTTTTGGGCAAAAGCTTGAAGTCATTGCAAATCAAATTCTGAGCCATACTGCTGAAATTGACCTGGCTCAAGGTGAATTGAAGTCCGTGAATACAACAAATGGCATCAACTTGCGTCTGGAGTATGGACAAATGCATATATCCTATTCTCTCCCTACCCTGGAGGAAGAGGGACGCTATTACCAGGTCATCCCTTCTATTCAATTCAATGGGAAAGAACTTCCCCTCATACTTTTTGAATCTTTAAGAGGGGATTGGGGGCAAGACTTGAACCCGGGAAAGAAAGAAATTATCTGGATCAATTTAATCCAGGAGTATAAGCAGCTGGAGGGCGACATTCGAATTGACCTGGAAATAAACCAGTGGGGTCAGAGAAAACTGCCTTACAAT
The DNA here is from genome assembly GCA_035269065.1 of Saprospiraceae bacterium. Lineage (GTDB taxonomy): Bacteria > Bacteroidota > Bacteroidia > Chitinophagales > Saprospiraceae > DATFJT01. Next base: position 1,136 of record DATFJT010000107.1, read on the forward strand.
TGTGATCTGGGTCAACCCGAATTTACATCAAGGCAAAAACTCCCTTATTATCTCGCGGCAGGAGTTGCTGCAGCAAGCATTGGAGTTGGGCAGCTCTTCAAAAACCAGTCTCAGGATATTTATAGTGAGAATTACCTTACGGCTTCTTCTTTTGCAGAAGCAAGTCCCTTTTATGAAGATGCCAATAACAAGCATCAGACCTATTTATTGCTTACTTACGCTGGTGTGGGTATTCTTGTAGCTGATATCACGCTGTTTTCTATCAGACAACACAAGTATAAGCGGAGTAAAAAACTCTATGATGAATATTGCGAGGATCGTTTAGGAAACAGAAATGGACAAAAACTGAATTTCTCTTCCGGTATCATAGGTGGAGCTCCGGGAATGAAACTTACATATCACTTCTAGATGATTGGATGAAAAAAGAAAAAATGACTTCCAAAAAAAGGCATCAGAGTAAGAAATTTTTCGGGTCGATATTATTGATCCTGGCTTGTAATATTAGTCTAACAGGACAATGTTTCGATGTTTTTTATAACAAGGGTCAGCGCCTCGCAAAGGAAGATAATTTCGAGAATGCCATATCTCAATTTAGGGCTGCTGCCAGATGTTCTGATATCACCGTACAGCAAAGAAAAGTTTTGGATGTAGCTCTAGAAGAGGCCCAAACGGGCTATGTGACTTCCATCAATTTGGCACGTAAAAAGGCCGAAAAAGCCCAAAAGGAAGCTGAAGAACAGGCTAGAATAGCAAAAAAACAATTAATCATAACAGAGGGGAATAGAATCTCTTTCTTGGCAGATCAAGAACTGGCTACAGGAGATCCAAAGGATGGATTGGCCCTTGCGTATCGGGCTTATAGTATGGTAGACTCCATGCTTATTCCAAAGGTTAAGCTGAGTTTTGGAGATGCCGTTTTCAAGAATTACGCTCAAATACTCGATGCAAATGGTTCAAGTCAGATGGATGTTTTATTATCGGATAAAGCAGATTTTGCCCTGGCACGGACTGATACCAAGGAGCTTATCCTATGGGATCTTGAGAATGCTGAAATGAAGAAACTACCCGGAGTAGAACACCATGTATACTCAATGGCATTTTCTCCGGATGGCACCAAAATATTTGCCGGGTTGTCCAATGGCAATATTCTCTCATGGACCTTAGATGGTCAATTCAAGGAGGAATTGGAAGGCCATGAAGCTGAAGTTTCAGGCCTTGAGTTCTCAGAAGACGGCAGATACATGCTGAGCTGGTCGCGAGATGGCAGCGTTCAACTATGGGATATGCAAGAAAATAAAAGCATAAGTTTAGCAGAGAATAATGCACCTATGGCGTCTGCTTTTTTTTCATCAAATGTGTTCCCTGTTATTACGTATGCATTGGATGGCACAGTCAGCCTTTGGAACCATTCAGGGAATTTAATGGCTGAACTCAAGCACGACGCATCAATTTATGGAGTAGATCTTTCTGCAGATGGTTCAGCTATACTTACTTGCTCTGCTGATGGATTCGCCAAATTGTGGAATGAAAGTGGCCAACTTGAGACTATCTTTGATCACAAGGGGCAGCTGGTAACGACCGCAAAGTTTTTGCCCGGATCAGAAAGAATTTTGACGACAAGTGGAGAAGGTTCTATTAGGATTTGGAACACCAGTGGCAAAGTTTTAAATGAAGAAACCAACCTTGGTAAATTTATTTATCATTCGGATGTAAACCAGGATGGCCATATTCTCTCGTCATTGGATGATTACTCTATTCTCCTATGGAATCCTGAAGCAGATCACAAGAAGATATTAAGACAACATGCGGGAAGAATTCGAGTCCTTCAATTCTCTCAGGATGGAAAACATATATTAAGCGGTTCAGAAGATGGCGCTATCAAAATATGGGATTTGAAAGGAGATGTAGTCTTGAATATGAGAGATGACAAGCATCGGTTTAACAAGGCCTACTTGTCTCACGACGATAAATGGGTCATTGGAATCTTGAGTGACGGTTCAGTAGTGATCACTCCTATGCCCAGCAATTTGTATCAAGAATTCAAAAACAATGTTCGGTCAGTACCTCA
>DATFJT010000108.1:0-2103 GCA_035269065.1 Saprospiraceae bacterium
AAAGTGGATTAGTTGTAAAACAACTGGCGGGTTCCTCCCTGGATATTGACAGTACTGGTTTGGATTGGACTGATTTAATTATAGCAACAGACGAGTCCAATATTCAGGGCATCCTTAAAATGACCAACAAAAATGGATACTCATCCTGGCTAAATTTTGAGGATGAAGTCAGGATGAATGGTGTCTCTACCAATAGCTACCTCACTTTTTCTGATTTGTATTACTTCGCACCAGCTCTGAAGAAAAATACCTTTATTAACCAAAACAGGAACCAATCTTTTGTGCTTGATGGCAGGTTCCAGGGTTACCTGAATCGTTTGAGAATTAGAGACATTAATCTAAAACACGGTGGTCAGTCAAGAATAGAGGGACAATTGACTCTTAGGGATATCACTAACCCCCAAGAAGCTTTTATCAGTTTGCGTGTTGAAAACATGTATAGCAATGTCCAATCCATAACCAGTATTTTCCCTGACTTGAGGATTCCTAGTTCATTCAATCGACTAGGAGGCTTTAGGTTCGAAGGAAGTTTTGACGGCTCACCCTCTGACTTCATAGCCTACGGTTCTGCCAATACCGGGCTGGGTATTGCACGCCTGGATATCAACGTAGAAAACCTAAATACGGATTTAGAGACCAGCTTTTCAGGCGTTCTGAGTCTCAAAGACTTTGATCTAAAAAACTGGCTAAATAATGATGAGCTTGGCAAAATGAGTATGACCGCGGAAGTGGCACTCGGTAAAGGCCTGAAGTTAGAAAATGCGGAAGCCACGCTAGATGCCGTTGTCGAATACATAGACTATAAAGGATACCGCTACAAGGATATTAATTATGCCGGCAGATTCAGCAAGCGTTTATTGGATGGAAAAGGTGAAATAGTAGACGATAATGTAAGAATGAATTATTCTGGAGTTGTACAGCGGAGAGACTCCAGTTATACGGTTAATGCTAAAATAAATCTGGAAAATGCCAATCTGAAGGCACTCAATTTCAGCGAAGATGAGGCAACTATCTCCACCCAGGCAGATCTTAATTTTAAAACCAATCGGCTTCTCGATTTCATCGGGTATGCGAAATTGGACAGTCTGCATTTACAAACCGAGAACTCATATAATACCATCGGAAATGTGGACATTTACTCCCTTGAGTACGGAGAAGGTCAGCATTTGAATGTCATAGGGGATGGCTTTGATCTCAGAATTGATGGAGACTTTCGCTTGATCGATTTTTACAAACCTTTACTCAATACATTTAATGAACAGAATACACAATTCAATGATCTGATTAATATCCCTCGATTTACCCAACTTAAAGATAACGACAGTCAATTTGAAATACAATTGAAGTTAGACAGTCTTATCGGATGGCCGCAACTATGGAATAAAGATATGAAGAGGCTGGACGATCTGGATCTCTTTCTTGCTTATGACCAGGACTACGATTATATCAGATTTGAGAGTTCTACCGAAACCCTGAACATGGGACAGCGGGTGGTATACAACCCAAGTGTATTTTATGATGTCAGGGGCCGCAGCGGAGAGGCCAAAATCACCGTTGATTCAATCCAATTGGGTGAAAGTTTTATTCCTCCAGTGAATGTTGCCATGGAAATGGAAAACGAAGAATTGCAGTTCGCTATTTTGAGTACCGATATCTATGAGAAGACCGATTATTTAAACATTACAGGAGAAATATCGCGAAAAGATTCGTTTTATGTTTTCCATCTCAATGAAGGCATTTTGGCCTTATTCAATGAATACTGGAATATCGCAACTGGTAATTACCTCATGCTTGCCAAGAACAGTATCAAAACGAAAAATTTCATACTCACTGGCATGAATGGCCAGCAGATGATGTTCAAAAGTCTAGGAGAAAAAGGGCTCAAAGTCGTGCTAGAAGGTTTTGATATTACTCCGGTAAATGCATTCATTCCAATAGAAGCACTTCAAGTTGGAGGTCTATACAAGGGAAGTGTAGCTGTAATGGACTTATTCCGCCTCAGGGATTTTGAAATAGATCTCTCTTCAGATGAGTTTCAAATTAATCATGATCCTTATGGTCGCATGTCACTAACAGCCTATGCGGAAGATCTCCATTCTATAC
>DATFJT010000109.1:0-4512 GCA_035269065.1 Saprospiraceae bacterium
AATAAAGTTGGCGAAAAACAGGGCGTGTTTCATCGGGTACGGCCAGGTAGGCTAAGGGATTGACCGGTATACCATACCGGCGTATTTCAAAGTGCAAATGAGGTCCGTAAGAATGACCACTATTGCCCATATACCCAATCAAATCTCCCTTCTTCAGCTGGAATTGCCCTGCCCGAGGAAACAAATCCACCGTAAAAGACGCTCTGCGATACTGTTCCTTTCTCACATAGGCGTCCAATGTTTCCGTAAAGGCATCCAGGTGGGCATAAACCGTAGAATAACCATTTCCATGATCAATGTATAGGGCCTGACCGTAACCACCGCCTTTGACCTTGACACGGTGAATGAAACCATCAGCTGCTGCTACCACCGGCGTACCAGACTGGCCATCCGGTGACTTTAGGTCGATCCCGGCATGAAAATGATTGCTGCGCAATTCTCCAAAGGTGCCACTTAGTCTCAAATCAATACCCAGCGGGGCTGAAAAATCAGGAGCGGGAAAGCTAAAGTGAAAAAGGCTCAGAAAAACAAGGCTTACTCCGACCCACCTAAGGGGCTTGAAACGTTTTATGCCAGCTCCCCTCATAAAATTCATTGGTCCACAATTTTGATGAAATTCTCCAGCCCCTTTTCCTTTGTGCGTTGACTGTATTCATCCGCCTGGGCCCTGCTCTTAAATTTCATCAAATAAACGAGATAAAGACCGCGGTCTTTTTGATAATACACCTCTGGCGAATATCCCTTGCGTAACAATTCTGTTTTTCTCTCTTCCGCATTTTTCTCACTCGAAAAAGCGCCGGAAACCACGATAAAAGCACTTCCCGAGGGCTTGACAGCCTTTTTTACCGAAGGCTTTGGCTCCTCTTTAACAACCTCTCGCTTGGGTGAAGCAGGCGGCTTAATGTCTTCCACTTTTGCGGGACCTTCTTTGATTTCATGCTCATAGACAGAAACCAGGGTGCTGTCTGCCTGAGCTTCTGTCATGTCTTCTGAGGGAAACAAGACCCTGTAGCTTTTGAATAGCAATCCAAAAACCAAGATGAGTGTCAGCGAACTGACGATGATAATGGCTGTTTTGTCGTTGTTACCCATTAGGGATGGTTGTAATACTAAAAATAGAAATACTTCAATAGAGCTGAAAGTCTGATGCTCAGAATTTATTTTTCCACATCATACTTTCGGTCGGACGGAAGCTTCTCTCATTGTATTTCGCGTTTGGCTTGGCATTGTAATAATTCTCAATCTCACCCTCTACCTCGAAATAAATCAATTGACCAATAGGCATACCTGCATAGATACGCACCGGCTGGGTGCAACTGATTTCCAGGGTCCAATGATTGCAAAAGCCCACATCTCCCTTCCCGGCTGTAGCATGGATGTCAATTCCCAGACGACCTACACTTGACTTCCCTTCCAAAAAAGGTACTGCACTGTGCGTTTCGGTATATTCCAGGGTTGCACCCAAGTAGAGAACACCGGGTTGCAAAATAAACCCTTGCTTGGGAATGGTGAGGTAGTCCACCTTATTGTGCTTCTTTGCATCCAGGAGTCTGTTTCTGTAAACCGCTAAGGTGGACCCCAAATGGACATCGTAGGAATTGGTGCCCAGCGCCTCCCTCTTGAAAGGGTCTATCACAATGCTTCCCTCCGCTATCCTGGTCAGGATTTTTTTATCTGATAAAATCATAAATCTCACTATATTCCTTGCAAATTTAGCATTTTATATGCCATTGATTGAACATATGGTCTACCCTGACCGATCGGAATCCGGGATCTGGAAAATCGAAGAGAGTAAGGAGGAACTTATGCATCACCTGGACTTATCTAAGGATGAGAGAAAAGAAATGGAGCGCTTCTCCTGGCATCAGCGGCAACTGCAATGGCTGGCTGTTCGGTGGTTGCTCTTTAAAATGTCGGGCAGAAGTTTGCGGGGTAAAGTCTTCAAGGATACATCTGGAAAACCCAACCTGGCTGAATCTGAGTTCAACATCACCCTGAGTCATTCACACGCGTTCGTTGCTGCTGCAGCAGCACCCTATCCCGTAGGAGTTGATATCCAGGTGAAATCTGAAAGGATGCGCAGAATCATTCAAAAATTTGCTGATGAGAAAGAATTGCAAGCTTGCCAGGAACGGGAAAACCTGAACCTGGCCCACATCATTTGGTCTGCAAAAGAGTGTATGTTCAAGGCTTTTGGCCAGGATGAGGTCAGTTTTAGTAAACATTTGCATGTTAGCAAGCCTGAAGAAATTCATTGTCAGGAAGCACGAGGAGAATTTAAGGGTCAAGTGCACAAAGGCGATGAAATAATGACCTTTGATTTCGTTTTCTCACAAGATGATGAGAAAGTTTTCGTTTTAGGGAAATCCGTGGAGGGACAATCCCTTTGAATTTGATGTTACAATGAAAATAGATGGACATGCAATTAAAATATAGCTACCTGATTTTAATGCTGCTTGTTGGGGGATCCTGCCAGACAAAACAAGAAAGCAAATGGGTGGAGGGAGCGCTTCCAGAGGACTTTACGGATTTTTACGATCGTTTCCATTCAGACAGTTTGTACCAGATGGAGCACATCAGCTTTCCACTCTCTGGCATTCCAGCTCTGCAAATGCAGCAATTGGATAGCCTTTATTATTTCAAAAAACAAAACTGGCGCTTACATCGGGCCATACCAGACTCCGCCATCGCTTATCAGAGCATTGAGGAAATCGACGAAGGCATTATCGAAGAAGAAATCGGATTGACCGAAAATCGAGTAGCCATTTTCAGGAGATATTCCAAAATTGGAGATGAGTGGTACCTCATCTATTATATGGCGCCGAACTACATAAAAAGACAATGACATGAAGCTGTATTTCATCCTTTTATTCTCATTTATACTCAGCGTACAAAGCACGCTGGACGCCCAGGTCATTCTCAATGCCAGAGACGAGGACAAACAGGAAAAACAAGAGTGGGCCATCATCATTCATGGTGGAGCCGGCGGGATGCAGCCTCAATCCCTTTCTGAAAAAAGAGCCGCGCAATACAAATCCAGCCTGGAAAAAGCACTTAGCCGGGGTTCGGAATTGCTTGACCAGGGAATTGACGGAATTGATGTAGTCGAACAGGTTATTGAGTTACTTGAAAACGACTCCAGTTTCAATGCCGGACGTGGAGCTGTGCTAAATAGCCAGGGACAAGCGGAAATGGATGCTTCTATTATGGATGGGGAGTCGCTGAATGCAGGGGCAGTCGCCGGAGTAAAAAGGATCAAAAACCCCATCAAAGCTGCACGTCTTGTAATGGACAGCTCCAGACATGTCATGCTCAGTGGTCAAGCCGCAGAAGAGTACTGCATCCCTTACGGCCTGGATACAGCAAACCAGCGTTATTTCATTACGCAAAAGGCGAAGCAGGCATTGAAGCGCGCAAGGGCGAAAGAAAAGGTAAATAAAAGTGGAACCGTAGGGGTCGTTGTCCTGGATCGCGAAGGGCACATCGCCGCCGGCACTTCTACAGGAGGCATGACCAACAAACGGTATGGACGAGTTGGTGATTCTCCCATTATTGGCGCGGGCACCTACGCTGATGACAACACTTGCGGGGTTTCCTGCACCGGGCACGGAGAAATGTACATTCGCCTGGCGGTGGCACACGATATTCATGCCATGATGGCCTATACAGATTTGAGCTTACAGGAGGCGGTAGACATCGTGATTGAGAAAAAATTACCCTCCATCAACGGCACAGGGGGCATCATCGCCCTCGACAAATACGGCAACATTGCCTACGGCTTCAATACCAGCAGTATGCTAAGGGCTTACGCTACACCGGAGAAAAGAGAGGTGGAGATATTTAGGGATTGAGACTGAGATTGCTTGACACCCGGAATTCCCGCAGGGAGCCGAAGGCATTACGCTGTGGAGATTGCCTGCCCCGTTCACCGCGTTTGGCGTAGCTTGTAGCTACGCAAGAGAAACAAAAGCTAAAATTTGAAAAAAGATCCATCCAAGGGAGACTCTGGACCCCTTCTACTTTGTCTGAACCACTGATGTTTGTGATGGCACGGATGACACAGATTTTCGCCTTAAAATAAAAGGTGTTGCACCCACTCTCCTCTTCTCCCTCTCTCCTCTTCTCCTACTCCCTTGATCTCCAAGTCTCGGATTGGCGTAGCTTGTAGCTACGCAAGAGAAACAAAAGCTAAAATTCGAAAACAGATGCTTCCAGGGGGCCTTGCGTGCTTGCCTGCCCGTTTAAGGGCCCGTATAACCCGTATAATAGGGCTTGCCTGCCCGTTTTTTCAGGGCCTGTTTAAGGGTCCGTAAGGTGCCCCTTGCTTCTACTTTGTCTGAATCACTGATTTTTGTGATGGCACAGATGGCACAGATTTTTCCTTTAAAATAACAGATGTTGCCCCCACTCTCCTCTTCTCCCTCTCTCCTCTTCGCCTACTGCCTTGGTCTCCAAGTCCCGGATAGGCGTAGCTTGTAGCTACGCGAGAGAAACAAAAGCTAAAATTCGAAA
>DATFJT010000110.1:0-4966 GCA_035269065.1 Saprospiraceae bacterium
CTGCAAAGATAGGACTAATATTCTTTTATTTCAAACGTTTCTACACAATTTCAAAATTAATTCCAGCCTCCCATATTCTCTTTTTTTGCTAATTTCAACTCAGAACTAAGAAGGTGATCAAATAGCTGCGATGAGTGTATCCATCACGATGTTTTATGTGCCGTGTGAGAATGAAAACCACGCCAGGGACCTGGGCAATGCTAGTGTATGTGAGAAATTGGCGGCCTGCTACAACTTTTTTGACATTCAATCCGGATTTTTCTGGGATGGCGCCATGCAAAATGACGACGAAGTAGTCTTGATCTTGAAAACCAGCCGTGCCGCCACAAGTGACCTGCATCAGTTTCTGGTCAAAAATCACCCCTATGACACGCCCTGCATTGCACATTGGACCATTGAGGTGAATGGCGCCTTTGCCGATTGGATCATTAAAAATACCCGATGATGTTTTCGACCTATTTTCAATTGGGACTGGAGCATATTCTCGATTTACAAGGAGCCGACCACATGGCCTTTATCGTGGTTTTGTGTGCCATCTTTTTGCTGGCTGACTGGAAAAGAGTCATATTGCTGGCGACTGCTTTTACCCTTGGGCACTCCCTAACCCTGGCGCTTGCTGCTTTGGACCTCATACCGGTCAATAGCAGTTTGATAGAAACGCTGATCCCCATCACCATCATGATCACGGCAGTTTTCAATATGGCCTACCCGATACGCAGCTCTATTGTTCATTGGGATTATCTGCTGGCAGCCGGATTTGGGCTTATCCACGGAATGGGATTTTCCAATTTCTTCAAGAATATGTTTTCTCAGAAAAGCGATATGTTTCTCCCACTCTTATCGTTTAACCTCGGCGTAGAACTGGGACAAATCGTCATTATTCTCACCCTGCTTATTCTATCCTGGGTGTTTGTAAATCGCATGGGCATCAGACGTCGCGACTGGACACTCTTCTGGTGCGGACTGGGCTTTGGAATGGCACTGCATATCGTTTTGAGTTAAGCTTAATTCAGCTGTTAAAAGATCTCAGTGAGCATGACCAACGGAATGCACAAGAGCCTTTTATCTCCATTCATCGCTTATCATTTTTAATACCAGCTTACAGAACATCTGCTTACTTCTTCTTTGCTGTCTTCTTTTTGGCTGTTTTTTTCTTGCCCTTTTTCTTATCGAAGGCTCCTGGGATTTCAGCCTCTACCAGTTTTTTAACATCCTCCAAAGTCAATTCGGCTGCCTCCTCCCTGGTCATTCGCTTACCGTCTTTCCCCTTTGGGATTTTGACATTTTTCTTCTTGAATTTGATAAATGGCCCCCAGCGTCCATTCTGCACAGAAAGGTCTAAGTCGTCCCATTGTTGGATATATCGCTCAGCTTCTTTCTGAATTTTCTTGGCAATGAGCTCGCGAGCCGTTTCATCATCAATATTGTCAAAATCTATACTTTTGGGGACGTTGACAAACAGCTTTTTGTATTTGAGGTAGGGACCAAAGCGTCCTCGACCCTTCGTTACAGGTTCGCCATCGTATTCCATAATAGGGCGATCCTCCTTTCTTTTCTGCTCAATCAGTTCTATCCCGCGATCCAGGGTAATGCTTAAGGGATCCTCTCCTTTGGGAATGCTCACAAATTTATCGTCAAATCTAATGTAGGGGCCATAGCGACCAATACCCGCCATTACTTCCTTTCCTTCGTAGTCACCGAGCAATCTGGGTAGCTTGAATAAATCAAGGGCATCTTCCTCCGTAATTGTATGCAAAGATTGATCTTTCCTCAGGTTGGCATATCGAGGTTTTTCGTCTTCCTCTAATTCATCCGGTTGCCCAATTTGTGCCACAGGACCAAAACGGGACATTCGGACCAGGAGTGTCCGCCCGGACTTAGGATCTTTGCCCAGGATGCGCTCCCCTGAGGCACGATCTGCATGTTCTTTGGTTTTCTCTACATTCTCATGAAAAGCCTTATAGAATTCATTGAGCATACTCACCCAATCCTTGGAGCCTCTGGCAATTTCATCGAAATCCTCTTCTATGTTGGCTGTGAAATCATACTGCATGATTTCTACAAAATGTTTGTCGAGAAAATCTGAGACAATCATGCCCAAGTCAGTTCCCATCAAGCGATTTTTGACCACCCCTGTGCGTTCAGTCTTGGTTTCCTGCTCCAATTTCTCACCAGGGCGTACGGTTAATTGGAAGTAATTTCGATCGTGGCCTTCCAATTGTGCCTTGACCACATAGCCGCGCTTTTCCTCCATTATTTTGGATATGGTAGGAGCATATGTCGAAGGACGCCCAATACCCAATTCTTCCAATTTCTTAACCAGTCCTGCCTCTGTATATCTCGATGGAGGGCGTGTAAAACGCTGAGTAGCTTCCATGAAGTCCATGTCCAGCTTCTGCCCCACTTTCAGCGGTGGTAAAATTCCTGCTTTTTCTTCTTCCTCATCATCAGTGGACTCCAAATAGACTTTCAGGAAACCGTCAAAAATTAATACTTCTCCTTTCGCCGTTAGATAATAATCATTGGTCGTGGATATGTCTATCTTGACTGTTGTCTTTTCTAACTCTGCATCAGCCATTTGACTTGCTAGGGCCCGCTTTCTTATAAGGTTGTATAATTTGCGTTCGTCCTCATTTCCTCCGGCAGAATTTCTGTCTGCATAGGTCGGGCGAATGGCCTCGTGTGCTTCCTGAGCATTGCTTTTTTTATTCTTGTACCTGCGTGTTTTGAGGTATTTTTCTCCAAACTCATCAGTAATCTGCTCCGCAAGACTCTTAATCGCTGTTTCTGATAACGCGATGGAGTCCGTTCTCATGTAAGTGATCAACCCTTTCTCATAAAGAGATTGAGCTACGCGCATGGTGCGGTTTACATTGAAATATAGCTTTCTGCTTGCCTCCTGTTGAAGGGTTGAGGTAGTAAAAGGCGGAGCAGGCCTGCGCTTGGAGGGTTTCACCTTTATATCATCAATGGTAAATTCTGCTTTACTGCACTGTCCTAGCAGCTCCTCTGCTTCTTCCTTGGTGCTTAATTGATCGGAAAGGTTCGCTTTGAGTTGATCCTTCTTGCCATCTTGGCTATTCAATTCAAAATGAGCCACTACTCTGTAGTATTCCTCCGGCTTGAAGTCCTGTATCTCGCGTTCCTTCTCAACAATCAGTTTCACAGCCACTGACTGCACACGTCCTGCACTAAGTCTGGACCTGATCTTCTTCCATAGAATCTCAGAAAGCTCAAATCCTACCAATCGATCCAGTATTCTTCGGGCTTGTTGGGCATTGACGAGGTTTTTATCCACCTTACCCGGGTTTTGAATAGCCTTTTGAATAGCCGGCTTCGTAATTTCTCGGAACACGATGCGCTTGGTATCATCAATATCCAGTCCCAAAACATGACAAAGATGCCAACTGATGGCCTCCCCTTCACGATCCTCATCCGTTGCGAGCCATACCTCATCGACCTTTTTTACCCAGTCTTTGAGTTCTTTGACCGTCTTCTTCTTTTCTTTGGAAATGGTGTATTTCGGCTGGAAATTATTTTCAATATCAACAGCCTGGTTTCCTTTTTCCAGGTCGCGAATGTGGCCATAACTAGACTTTACAACGAAGTCCTTACCCAGGTATTTTTCAATGGTTTTCGCCTTAGCAGGTGACTCGACGATCAATAAATTTTTTGCCATAGTTTTTTCTTTGCGGAGAACAAAGGTAGAATAAAGAAGATAAAAAGGTCAAGCCAGTCAAAAATCAAGATGGACCTGTGTACTATTTCTGACCCGGCTCTTCATCTTTAACTTGCTCGAGGAATAATTGTTTGCGGCGCTCTTTTATATAACCCAGCAATTCTTCTTTTTCATAGGGTATGTTGTTCTGATCATTGTAATACAGTATGAGCACATAATACGCCATATCTACGGGATGGCTTATGCTCAGTTCTGTTTTCATAAAATGACTAAGGCGAGAGCCATCGTAAAGATTCCAATTCCTCAACAACCACGGCCCCATTGTATTGACCCCCTTGGGTCCAGCGAGACTGTCCGGCAATGCGAGGAATCGCTGTTTGACTTCTGGTGCCAGAAGATTGTCAAGCTCAGCAATGGCTTCATCTACGTTTGCCGGAATGTAGCGCCCGTAGAGATATTCTTTTTGAATATTCTCTTCGTATTTTTCCTTGAATTGTGACTCGTATTCTTTCTTACCTTTTTGTCCAAAAACGGGTTGGATAATCAATCCCAAAAAAATAAAAATTCCGATCCAGCGTACCTCGGTCATGGCTTTATCATTTTAAAGGTCTGTTGCACATCATCAAACCTAAATTCTACCCAATATACACCACTGGTCCAACCATTGGTGTTGATGCGTTGCAGGCCGCCTGCGTTCTGGACATTCAGTTTCTGAACTATCTGTCCCAGAGAATTGACAACGTGAATCTCACCTTTTCCAAATGGTATATTTTTACCATATTCTATTACAATCTGATTATTAAATGGGTTGGGATAAAGGCTGACAGAATTTCCGGCATTTTCGTTTTCCAGATTAGAGACCATGCCCGTGACTTCAATTTGCACTACTGACGCATCCGTGCAGCCAGAACTATTCCTCGCAATAAGGCCTACATCATAAGTCCCGGCTATAAAATAGTCGTGACTTGGATTTATTTCATTCGAGCTTGTGCCATCTCCAAACAGCCACTGAAAGGCATCTGCATTGGTGCTTTGGTTCTGAGTGATAAGTTCCGCATTGCCCGGTAATTCCAATTCAGTTGAATTAACTGTAAAATCAGCTTCCGGCACTGCACCGGCACCATCCGTTTGAATAACGATGCTTTTATATCCACAAGGGTGAACATACTCTATGGCCCAATTGAAGAAGTAGTAGTAGGGCTGTTCACCATTTAACGGAGGTGTAGAACCCGTAATATTCACCACGTTATCTACTTCATATGGAAATTGAATATCCTGTGAAGCATA
>DATFJT010000111.1:0-5152 GCA_035269065.1 Saprospiraceae bacterium
CAATCCGAAAAAGACGAGGCCCCTGCTCCGTGAGCCGCCAACTTATCCGCAATCTTATAGCCCTCCAATACATGTGTGAAGGTATTGATCCGAAAATCGTAGCCCTCGGCCAGCTTCATCAACATATTAATCTCTCCCTGCTGGTAGGAATGGCAGGTAATGAAGCGTTCTCTATTGAGAATTTCAAGAATGGTCTCCAATTCCAGGTCTTTCCGAAATGGCTCACCGCTTTTCATCTTCTGTTCGTACTCCCTGGCGCGGGTAAAATACTCTTCGTAGACCTGCTCAACCCCCATTCTCGTTTGCGGATACCGAATGCGGTAACGATCCCCCCAGTTGGATTGCTTGACATTCTCACCGAGGGCAAACTTAATGAACCCGTCGATGTTCTTGATTTTCATTTCCTCGGCACTCTTTCCCCATCTCAATTTAATGAGCGAGGACTGCCCCCCGATTGGATTGGCGGATCCGTGCAGCTGTTGTAAGGCCACTACTCCACCGGCGAGATGACGGTAAATATTGATATCATCCGGATTGATCACATCGGCAATGCTGACCTCAGCGGAACTGTTTTGCGTGCCTTCATTGACCCCTTTCCTGATAGCAATGTGAGAATGCTCATCGATAATGCCTGAAGTGAGGTGCTTGCCTGTCCCGTCAATTTCAGTGGCATTTTCTGCTTCAATGTCCTCTCCTACAGCTTGTATTTTGCCATTCCTGATCCAGACATCCGCATTTTCTAGAATGCCCTGATCGGTATTGGTCCATACGGTACAATTGCGAAAAACGAGATTTTCCTGCTTTGCGGGTGGTGCGGATTGTCCAAAAGCCTGGAAAGGATAAATCAAATGTTGAAGCGGGTCGAATTCCTCTTTCTCTTCTTCTTCCTGCTCGGTATCTTCTTCCCCGGGATTCAATTCAGACAACCAATTGGCCTCCCACAACATTCGGGCTCCCTCAGGATGATAGGCCACTCCATTTATTCTGTCTCGTCTGAAGTGCCCGATGTAATCCAGTTTTTCCGTACTGTCCCGGCCCGGTCCTTCAAAACTCAATTGCCTGGCTGCCCCCGGATTGATGTCATATTTACTGCTGTCAGACAGACTTAACCAATGCATTTTGCCCTTCTCAACATGTAATTCCAGGGTGTCAGAAAATCCGTCTGTAATCAAGCGGTATTTCCCTGACCGGGGCAACAGAAAATCGTAATCGTCTTTTTGCAGCTTTCCGGAAACGATGCTGTTAATGATCGCTGTTCCTTTCTCAAACATATTGCCATTGGTAATGAGCAAATGCGCCATGGCCCCTTCCTGAATAGCTCCCAGATTTTCTTCCTGCCCAATCCATTTTGCAGGTGTTGCCGAAAGTGCCTCAATGATTTTTTCTTCGTTGAGACCATTTGCCTTGAGTTGTCGAAGTGCCTTGAGCAATTCTTTCTCATTCTTCAAACCATCCATAGTAAAAGAAAAGGGAATGCCTTTCTCATTTAAGATGAAAGCGTTATAAGGAGCTAATTCCCAGTGTTTCATGTCTGCATAATTGGCATAATCCAACATGATGGGATCATTGATGTCCATAGCTTCCGGGTAGGTCAAGGGCAATATCAACCGCGCTTCCTTTTCCTTGAATTCCTCCCATCTTTGGTATTCATCATTGTTTCCTTTGATGATTATTTCCTGTCCTGTGAATTCCGCAATTTCCAGCGCATTCAAGGCCTCCCATTTGTTGGATACCTCAAAGAGCAATGGCCATTCCGACAATTCATTCCAGGCCTCCAGGCTGAGGTCCTTTTCCCCGCTTTGCTTTATCCATTGAGCATCGAGTTCACTTTGTTTGAGAAGGGCGATCGCACCCATCAGGGAACTGGGGTAATCCTGGGATGACTTCCCCTTCTTGAATGACATGGCATGAAAGACTGACTCCTCATGAAGCGCTTCATGATCTGCCTCAGAAAGATTGACGAGCGCTGCACTTCCCCGGGAAAGCCCATTCTTTTGATGAACCAAAGCAGCTGTAATGCCCATGTCCAGCAATTTTTGGCGCTTCTTCTCATCCACTGAAAAATGTCGCGCTGCATCAAACTCTGTTTGAATGGCTTCATTCCAGGAGTAGGCGCCCTCTTTACCTGAAAGCATTTGGGGCTTCAGGCGCTGATCCTTCCCGGGATCTTTGGGTTTCGGCATTCCGTAATCTGAAAACAGCTCAATAAATCCCGGATAGATATGGTACTCGCCATTGAAATCCATAATGAGTGCATCGGCAGGGGCTTCCAGCTCCATTCCGATGGCAGCTATTTTGCCGTCCTCCAAAAGAAGATTTCCATTCTCCATCAGTTCTCCCGGTGTATGGATCTGTGCATTCCTAATGAGAATTTTGAACTGCTTTTTTTGCTTCATTCCATTATAGGGGAAGTGTTCCTGCGCCTGGGCGAGACTTACGGAGAGTATAAGCAGCAGTCCAAACCATTTATATCTGTACATATACAATGTATTTTTCGTCAAAATAGGGGTCATCAAAATAAGCGGAGACCGGGAATTGTTCTGCGTAAGCCTTGCTTTCAATGGACTCCAACTCCTCTGTGAGGTCTCCTCCTTTCAAGGTAATCAAACCGTTGGGCAACCCATTGATTTGTTGCTTGCGAATGAGTGGCCGCGACCAGTCCCACAGTCGTTCTAGAGCCGTTACGGCGCGCGCCAAAACAAAGTCGTACTTGCGGTTCTCGATATCTTCTGCTCTCAAATGGGTCGCTTCAATGTTGTTGAGTTGTAATCTACTCGCAATGTCTTTCACTACGTCAATCTTTTTGCGTTTTCCGTCAATCAAATGAAAGCGCGTATCTGGAAAAAATATAGCCAGGGGCAATCCCGGCAAACCACCACCTGTTCCAAGGTCTAACACTCTTGTGCCCGGTACAAAATCAATGAATTTAGCAATGGAAAGACTGTGCAGGATGTGGTGGTGGTAAATATTCTCTACATCCTTTCGACTCACCACATTGACCTTGTCATTCCATTCCAGGTATAGTTGGCCCAATTGGAAAATTTGAGTAATCTGCTCCTCGGTGACCAGGTAGAACTGTTTTTGGAGCAATTCCGCTATGTCTTCTTTCTTATGCAAATGGTAATATTTGTGCGAAAATAATTTATTTCTATCGACCTACGGACAGGAATACAAAAGGCGCCATCAAAAAATGATGGGAATGCAAAACGGTATCAAAATTCATGATAACCAAAAAAGATGACCAATTGTCGTAAAAGCTCCAAAAATCAGCATTCCAATCAACTGAAAAGCTTCGAAAGCAAAATTATCATCCTATTGTGATCTAGTTAGAATGATGTACTTTTACCAGGGGTCAAACTTTGTCACCGTGGATATTTCCAGAAATCATTTTAAGCGAACGCTTTCTCCTCGATATATACTTACATTTTTAATCCTGCTGAACGGTCTTCTCCATACCTCCCCTTGCAGTTATGCTCAATCATCAAACCTGGTCTGGTTGGATGAGGGCTCGCTAAAATATGCTCCCTTTGCCATGGAGGGTCAGACCAACGAAGTCAATACTATCCCGGACTTCTCCCACGCGGGCTATATGGGAGGGGGTGTGGCCCTGCCGGACGTACCGGTAGTCATTAGCCTTTCTCCTTCAGAGGGAGATGATACAGATAGGATACAGCAAGCCATTGACCAGGTGGAAGCCCTGACACCGGATGCCAATGGGTTTCGGGGGGCGGTGCTCTTGCAGTCAGGCTGCTATGACCTAGAGGGTCAACTGTATATCGAGGAGAGCGGTGTGGTATTGCGTGGAGAAGGTCAAGATCTAAATGGCACCATCCTACATGCTAATCTGAAAACAAAGCACGATTTTATCAACATTCGCGGCACGGGTGGCGGATTTGACAGGATGAACGAAACCCGGCAGGATATTACCACTCCATACGTTCCCCTGGGGGCCTATAATTTTGAAGTGGCAGATGCTTCGGGCTATTCCGTTGGCGACACCATTGCACTGCGCCGCACACCGAATCAGTTTTGGATTGAAGAGTTGGGCATGGAAGAAATTGGTTGGACTCCATCGTCTTACTCCATTTTTCATGAACGCGTGATCACAGATATTTCTGGCAATACCATTACCATCAATGTCCCCATTGTAGACGTGATTGAAGACCAATACGGCAGCGGAGAAATCTACAAAGCATCTGTCCCCGGTCGCATCGGTCATTGTGGCGTTGAAAACCTGCGCATTCGATCCTACTATGCTCCCAACAATCCATCAGACGAAGATCACGCCTGGGTTGGCGTGCGGCTAGAGCGAGTGACCAACTCTTGGGTGAAAAACGTCACCGGACAGTTCCTGGGTTATGGCACAATTTCTATTACCAGTGAGTCCAACTTCAATACCATTCAGGATTGTGCCAACATTGATCCACGGTCCAGGGTACGTGGAGGGCGCAGGTACTCCTTTAACATAAGCGATGGCATGGGCAATCTTTTCCAGCGCAATTATACCACGCAGGGGAGACATGATTTTGTGACAGGCTCTCGCGTGACAGGCCCCAATGTCTTTTTAGACAATTACAGTGCGGAAACCTACAGCGATATTGGCCCACACCACCGCTGGGCGACAGGCCTCCTTTTCGACAATGTTCGGGGAGGTGCGATCCGGGTACAGGACAGGGGCACATCGGGCAGCGGCCACGGCTGGGCAGGAAATACGACCATGTTTTGGAATCTGCTTTCTTACACTGAAGAAATTAAAGTCGAAAGCCCAAAAGGAGGTAAAAATTGGGGTGTCGGGTGCAGAGGCCAGGAACAAAGCGGCGCCGGTTACTGGGAGCAATGGAACAACCCCGTACAGCCCAGGAGTCTCTATTTACAACAGCTGCAAGATCGGTTGGGGCCTGATGCAGTTGCCCATGTGACCATACCGGAACAATTGACTGGGACCATCTACGATAAGCTGGAAAGCTGGGCTGGCGGGGGCGGATTCGAGCAACCCGATTTCGATGATGTTCTATATGTAAGTGAAGATGCTTATGTCCGGGGTGGTGATTACGCTGACACCAATTTTGGTGACGGAGAAGAACTGGTTATCAAGAACAGTGGTGAAGGACATAGAAATGACCGAAGGAGCTTCCTGAAATTCGACCTTGGA
>DATFJT010000112.1:0-2448 GCA_035269065.1 Saprospiraceae bacterium
TTTCGCAAGCTCTTCACTTATCTTAATGATCTCAGAAAGCTGAACCGGAGGTTTTTCGAATGGGGCCGGATTCGTTCTGACCTGTATTTCAGGTTCTTCCCAATGTCTGTCATAAAGACGAAAACGGTAATCATTGCTAAGTTTACTTTCGTGCACGCTCAGGCTGGGTACAATAATTTCGGCTTTTCCATTAAACACCCATGTTTTATACTCTTTTAATGGAGTTGTAGCAGGGTCTAAATATTCTTCAATCAGCAATTTTTTATCGATCTTTTTGTAGTGAAATTCATTATTTCTGTTTCCAAATTCATCTAAGAATCCACAAATACCCTCCTTAAAAAGCGGATAGTTCGTTTCCTTATTTATAAAAACCCGCTCTGAAGCATGATTTGGTTTAACTACAAATTGTTTTGGGTAACTTGAATACCTATCCAAATTAATTTCGCGCGGGCTGTCAACCACATCAATAATCTCTTTTAAATACAATTTACCAATTCTCTCCTCTACATAACTGCGAACTTTTACTTTATCTGCTATCTTCGCCAGTGCATAATAATCACCATAAAACTTTCGATGGCAAATAAATTCACACCAGTTTTTGGGATCTTTAAAGTTTGGAATCATTCCCTGATTAGCCCAAAAAATACATTTTTCAAGAAAAATACTAATCGGGTCAGGATTCAATTTTCCGATATTATATCTTTTAAGAGAAGCAACACTGCGCCTGTTGATAAATTCTTTTAATTTTTGGGATACAATCACATTAAATTCTTTCTAATTTGAGTATTTTTTAAAAATGTTAACTTTACCTTGTTATTAATTAAAGAAGACACTTTAAAGTACCTGCCCGTAAGGGATTCTTGCGGGGGGCGAGAGTACGGCAGATCCAAGGCAGGTTTGATTTTTAGATAAAGGACTCTTCCAGCCTTGATGTTTCCAAAATACTATGAAAAGACCCTTTTCTCATCCTTCAACCGGTGAATACGTTAACTTATAAATTTCAGTCGCTTATTGTCCTCACTATTACAGAAACCATGTTTACAACAGCGATGTTTTAATGAAAATCAAATTTAACAAAACTCATGCCTTCTTTTCATAAAAAGATGAGAAATAAAATTTACTCTTTAGTAAATAGAATGAAATATCGGACATCTGTCTTATACTTCGACTTGTCTAATAAACTTAAATATGGACGTGATGCCCCTCTCTTTATGGAAACATTATGGGTTAATCCAGGGGAAGTTGATACAGTGATCGGAAAAGAGGAGATATTTAATGCCACAGGGCTTCATCGCAGTAACGTGAGTGGAATGATTGTTGATTGGGATGATGTTGAAAAGCCCTCATCGCTGGCTGATGAGTACAGAATGCAATACTGCTACAAGCACTGGAAAGAAAATGAATCGTGGGATGAGATCGGAGTTATCGATTACATGACAAAAAGCAATAAATATGGTGACTGGCCAGTGGAGAAAATTCGGGCCAGGTTTCAAATGCTCGATAAGGCATTTGAAGAGACCAAAAAATTGGGACGTTTAAAAAAACGAAAAGAGATTGATCCTGATAATTTTCGTGAAAAAGACGGAATTTACGTTCATATAGCAAAAAATGGTAAACCGGTATTTGGCGGTAACGGATTTCATCGGCTCGCCATTTCAAAAGTTCTGGGGCTGGAAGAAATTCCCGTTTGTGTGGGTATGGTAGATAAAGAAGCTATTCCACTTTTGAAAAACTATCGGAAATAGGCAGTTTTTATCTGAACAATAGCTACCTGTTCACCATTTAAATATCTTGTTATATTTCTTCAGCTTTGAAAATAATTTAACTTGAGCTCAAGATAAGAACAAAGTCTACAAAAGTCCCCCTTTGAAGGGGGAAGAGTCCCGACAGCTGTCGGGGCGAGGGGGATGCCCCTCAGAACTTTGATCTGTGACTCAAATATTTATTATTTGTTTTCAAATTCACTACGTTTTATCCCCTTTTGTCCCTTCGAAGGGGGGACACTCTTCAACAAATTCTTATCTCGAATTCATGTAAACCGGAAAACTGAATTAAACGATCACTTCACCAAGACCATTTTTTTCGTTTTCAACCCTTCCTCCGTCATCAACCTGTAGAAATATACTCCGGAAGCCAGCTCACGTGCATTAAATGGAATTTCGTAGTATCCGGGCTCCAGTTGCTCATCAATTGCGGTTCTGACGGGAACACCCAGCGAGTTGTATACCGTAACCGTTACCTGCATGGTTCTCGGTACTGTTACAGGTAGAATGGTTTGACTACGAAACGGATTGGGATAGTTATCTCCCAGCTTGAGGATTCCTTGATCCTGCAGAAACTCAACTGAAATCTCTCCAACGTTTATACCTACAACAGAAGCAGTATAGGTAGCTTTTCCGGCACTCTGGCTGGAAACTGCAAAAATTGCCACCCCCTCTTCGTTTGTTA
>DATFJT010000113.1:0-5026 GCA_035269065.1 Saprospiraceae bacterium
AGCTATTCGGCGATCTGCCCGAGCTGTTTAAAGACGAAGACGAGCTGCGCGCCCTGTGGAGCCGGCCGGATACCCGCAAGGCCCTGCTCGAGGGGCTGGCGGAAAAAGGCTACGGCACGGAGCAGCTGCGTGAGATCGGAAAATTGATCGAGGCCGAAAACTCGGACCTCTATGACGTGCTGGCCTATATCGCATTTGCCCTGCCCCCGGAGACCCGGGCCGAGCGCGTGGAAACCCGCCAGGCGGAAATCTTCAAGGGCCGCGATTACCGGCAGCAGGAATTTTTAAGCTTTGTCCTGGGCCATTACGTGGCCCGCGGGGTAGAAGAGCTCGATCCCGCCAAGCTGCCGCAATTGATTGAACTCAAATACCATAGCGTCGGCGATGCGGTGGCCGAACTCGGGCCGCCGGATAACATCCGCGAAGTCTTTGTGGAGTTTCAGCAATACTTGTATTGAAATTTCACTGGTGTCCCAACGTTGAAGCATGATGAATATATAAACGACTAAAAATGTTAATTATTACCATTATATCGTCTTTCATCGATTTGGCAGTAAGGCTAAATAAGGCCTATAATCCTCCGGCAGACCATGAGTTGTTGCAAAACTGGAAATTAGCGAAAAACAATCAGGCAACAAGAAAAATTGAGCCTTTACAATAGGGAGGCAAGTGTCATGCTGAAAGATGTAGTTTCCGCCGTTTACAAAGACGGGTATAAAATAGAGGTGACGTTTGAAGATGGCGTCACAGGGATTGTGGACTTTTCCAAGTATTTAAACCAAGGGGGCGTTTTTGAAAAATTTAAGGATATAGAATTTTTCAAAAAATTCAGTATAAATAAAGAACTCGGGGTAGTGACGTGGGGAGATGGAGAAGTGGATATTGCCCCGGAAACACTTTATGCTGAAGCTACGAACTCCCCTCTGCCGGATTGGATGGCGCCGCAACAAGATCCTTCGGCGAACCTGTCGCTTCAGCCGACCTCGTAAACTCGGCGGCTGAGCTTTTTGTTGGGAGGCCACGATGAATAAAGGAGAAAATGGAGGAATGAATAAGTCAGATTGTCCGATTTGTCATTCCAATCTCATAGATCGAGGTCAGGATAGAAATCAGCATCAGTTTGACTGCCCAAACTGTGGCCGTTTTATCCTCTCTGGTACGGCGAAGGCAATGGTGAAATCTCGCGTAGCTGAGTCGCACAATTTTTCCGCAATCTTGAGCCATGCTGTTCGTCGCATGCAACGAATTGATGAATGGCCACTCATAGCGTCTGACGTCATTTCCAGGCTCGAAAAGGATGGCCGACTACCCGATCCAGTCGAACAAGGCGAAAATTTGGTTCTATGGCTTGGACAGACACAGGAGCATCCCGGTGACAAGGTAGAAATAGAGTGGCGCAACTATAGAGCTCGCATTGGTGCGTTCAATGAGAATGGCGTTGCTTTCATCCTTAAATCCCTTGTTGAGCAGCGATTAATTGAGGCAGACATTTTTTATGGTGGAGCCCATGCGAATCTTTCTTTTGAAGGTTGGAAGCTTTTCAATCAACTTTCACGTCGGTCGTATACCGGGCCCCGAGCATTCATGGCGATGCCCTTCGGTATTGCTGAGCTTGATCAACTTTATCGGGATTACTTTAAGCCTGCGGTCGCATCGGCAGGGTTCGAGCTTGTTAGACTTGATGAAGACCCCCAAGCGGGATCAATCGATGAGCGGCTCCGTGTTGAGATCCGTAAATCTCGTTTTCTTGTTGCAGATCTAACTCATGGCAATCCCGGTGCATACTGGGAAGCTGGCTTTGCAGAGGGTCTCGGGAAACCGGTCATCTACACATGCAAGAAGACAATTTTCGATAGCCATGGTACCCATTTTGACACGAATCACCTTCAGACAGTAGTTTGGGCTGTTGAAAAACTATCCGAAGCCGCCGAAGAACTCAAGGCTACAGTAAGAGCGACTCTGCCAGACGAAGCACGCATGAACGATGCCGAGTAAAGGCCCCCCAACCTCGCTGGTGCAGGGGACGGCAAAAAGCGCGCCGCCCCTGACCAGCCCGTTCGCAGAGAATAGCAGGTGAGAAATTTAGTCTAAATGTCTCCAAAAAATTAAGGGTAATCTATGGAAGGTGATGCAAAGGATTTGTTCATTTCAGAGCTTGACCGCGAGATAGGTTGGCAATGGAAATGGGAGAAGCGGTACCGGCATGTGTACCTAAGCATCAACCTCTTAACTTGGCTTGCAGGGTTTCTCATCCTGGTCCTCTCATTTTATCAGGTTAAGGCTGGAAGTAGCTGTCCATCATGGGTAATTCTCGCAATTTCATTTCTGGCTATGCTTTCTGTATCGCTTCCAGTGTTGTCCATGACAATGAAGTATCAACAAAGACAGCAGGTTTATGATCAAATGGCACGGGCCTATACCCTTATCCGAATACAGCTAGTCACGGATCAGATAAGCCTCCAGGAGGCAACAAAGAGATTTGCGGAATTTCATGAAAAACCAACTGAGAGCGTTATAAGGTCAACCGCATAAGGTTCAAAGATTTAATAGGTTACGAATTTTGCGAGTGCAATGCACTGGCACCTGTTGTTTTCACGGAGAATAATGTATGACGATACCCGATTTCCAAACAATTATGCTTCCTCTTTTGAAATACTGTGCAGATGAAAAAGAACATACGAATCGGGAAGCAATTGATTATTTGGCCGAGAAATTCAAATTATCAGATGCAGAACGCAAGGAATTGCTGCCAAGCGGCAGGCAAGCTGTATTTGATAACCGCATAGCATGGTCACGTGCCCATTTGAAAATGGCTAAACTCATTGAAAATACTCAACGTGGCGTTTTCCGAATTACCAATAGAGGTAAAAAGGTTTTAAAAGAAAGTCCGCAAAGGATAGACATCAACTACCTGACTCAATTTCCAGAGTATGCCGAACGCCGCGAAGCGCATCGCCAAAAATATAAGAAGACCCATGAAAAAGAAACCTCATCCGAAACTGAATCCGCTACAACGCCAGAGGAACAAATTGAAGAAGCTTATGAAAACTTAAAGGAAACCCTGAGCACAGAAATTTTAACTCAGCTCAAAAAATCATCAGCCTCCTTTTTCGAGCGGGTAGTCGTCGATGTATTGGTCAAAATGGGTTATGGCGGTTCGCTTAAAGATGCTGGTGAGGCTATAGGAAAAAGTGGTGACGAAGGAATTGACGGAATTATTAAGGAAGACAGGCTTGGACTCGACATTATTTATATCCAAGCAAAGAAATGGGATAATGTTGTTAATCGTCCGGAAATCCAAAAATTTGCAGGTGCCTTGCAGGGTAAACGGGCTAGAAAAGGCATCTTCATAACAACATCCGATTTTTCACAAGGCGCTTATGACTATGTTTCTTCGATCGACAGCAAGATCATTCTGATCAACGGACAGAGATTTGCTCAGTTTATGATGGATTTTAATGTCGGCGTTTCCATAGATGCAACCTATGAGCTTAAACGCATTGATTTTGACTATTTTACTGAAGAATAGGCTAAATGCGAACCTATCAGTTCACCTGACAGGTGTTTCGCTGCCGCTACACACCTGCAGGTGACTTCATCGTTAGCCCGAGGGAAAATGAAAACTATCATCAAGAAATACGGTTTCGACGGTGTCTGGCATTTTACCAACAAATCAAATCTCGAATCCATACAAAAACATAACGGTCTGTTGTCACTTAGCGAATTAGAGAATAGAAACATCACTATTCCCGCGCCTGGTGGTAATGATTGGAGCCATGACGCAGACAGGATGAAAGGACTGGATTTTTATGTTCATCTTGCATTTGTCGACGACCATCCTATGCTTTTTAGGGCAAGGGAGGATGAAAGGATAAAAGATCCTGTTTGGCTCAAAATTCGTTCTGAAATAATATTGGGGGAGGATGTTCGTTTTTGTTCAGACGTGTCCAATAAATCCGGGGTATGTATTTTGAATCCAGAAGAAGCCAAAGAAGAGATCGATTTTGAAGTTCTTTATACATACATGGACTGGAGGAATCCTGAAATACAAAGGCGTAGACAAGCT
This sequence comes from Saprospiraceae bacterium, assembly GCA_035269065.1. Classification (GTDB taxonomy): domain Bacteria; phylum Bacteroidota; class Bacteroidia; order Chitinophagales; family Saprospiraceae; genus DATFJT01. Next base: position 4,067 of record DATFJT010000113.1, read on the forward strand.
GCGATTAAATCAGAAATTCTTATTCCCCGCTTGGTACCAATAGACATGATATTAGGTTTTAAAAATGGCTAAAAGACCCGTATTTATACCACTCAGCAAAGCTGAACACTTAGTAAAAGAAATATCTTTTGAATTCAAATGGAATCCAGGATTTGCACCAATCCAAAAGAAGAAGAATGTAACTGCATTACATGAAGCAGCAAAAGCGAAAGGTCTTTCCCCTTTATTGGAAGTATCTTCCAAATCTGAGGAACTTCTCGGTCAGAGGTTAAGTGCATTTAGTTTACAAATTGAAACCGAAATAGGTCCAATTAGCATCGAGTCTGCTTTTCAGGGTAGCAAAGTTTTTGAACGAGGCGGTCCGTATATAGATATTTATAAAAAGGATAGTCGGTCAGCCAAAAAAGATGAGAGAATACGAAACTCAGGAAAGTTAATATGTTTTAAATTTTTTGATATGGAGTGGCCACTTGTTCCTAAAACCGCATTTTATGACTGGTTGTATTTAAATGCATTAAAACCACATCAGGAGTATCTGAAAAAGTTATTCGAATATAAAGGATTCACAGACATAGAATTTAATCCTGAAAAATCTATCAACTGCCAAGCAAGGACATGCGCACTCCTCGTTTCTCTTCTTAAGTTAAACGCTCTTGACAATGCCCTTGATTCTCAGAAAAAATTTATAAATGTAGTTGCTTCAGACTCTTTTAAGCAAAAGCATTCCAATGACTTAAAGCAACAAGAACTTTGGGGCTAACAAATCGCTGCACTGGATTTTTACTCCGCTGCGCTACGTAAAAACCAGTGAGCTCAAACGTTATGCCGCCGTCCTTCTCGCGGTGGCGTTTTGACTGAATTTTTTATACTCTAAAGCAGACCGAAAAGGTATCGCTCCGTATGTCGAAGGTTAATCAGATCCAACAAGCCCTCCTCGAAATGAGCGGTGGAGAATTCCAG
>DATFJT010000114.1:0-10279 GCA_035269065.1 Saprospiraceae bacterium
AGATGGAATGATAAAGGGATTGTCACAAGACTGACAACTTACGCCAATATCAGGCTCAATATTCAAAGGAAGGTTGGGCATAAGAAAATCGAAGAAAAAAGTATCAGATGAGCAGATGGTCGTATCAATGGTCATTAAGCCACTAAAATCATCAGCAAGAATACTAAGATCGTCCATTGGAGACCAATCTACAATTAGGCCACGATCATCAACATTACCATCGTAGTCATTGAACAGAAACACATAGTGCTCTCCGGCCCTTGCTGGAATTGTGCGCACAAATCCATCACCTTCACTTCCGGCAACAGGGAAATCACAATCATAGTCATCAAAAACAGGAACTCCTGTGACCGGATGAATATCGGCGAGACCAGTAGGAATTCTGTCTCCTGTCCAGGAGCTTCTAATAGGCTGGCTTGTGGCCAAGACCTGTTTAACAGAATCCGGATTGTTACAAATCAGATCTTCAGAAAAAGGGCCCCAAACATTGAAATCAATATCACTTGGGTTGACACTATTCACAAAGAATCCAATATTGCCATCAGCAAAAGCTTTTAATGTGAACCAGTAGAAATTAGCATCATTTGTCTGGTCGTTATCAGGATCAATATCCTGAGCCCAACAGCCACTGTTAATGTCTTGTAAAATGGTGAAATCTACCAGTGACTCCTCAAAGAAAAACCGGGCACTTAAATCTTCACTTTCGAGATCAAAGCAAGTATTGAAGGGGTTGCACAAACTGTTGTCCAGCGAAGGATTTATAATACAATTATTGGTCTGCTCAATGGTCAAATCGAATTGAAAGCATCCTGTAGAATTTGCAATTGCAATAAGGTAAATTTTTCCTGCCTCAAAAGGAACAGCATGCAGTAAACCATGTGAAGCAGCATCTAGGCATTCCACAATCTCACCATTGTCATTGAGCAGGAAAACGGCTACTCCCGTATTTTCAAGAGTGGCATTTACCTCAATGTCTACACATTGATTACGATCTGCATCGAATCTAAAAAAGTAGTCAGGACCTCCTAGAAACAAAGGTGCGCCCAATCCTCGACATTGATTACTCCCGATGGAAGAATAATCCTCACAAACATCAACCCCCTCGGCCATGAAAGGTAACTGGTTGACTGAGATGGGGTTAGTTGGAGAAATATCATCGCAGGCCTGAGATTGACAAGACCAGGTCAATTCAAATCCCTGATTAACAACAGAAGCATCAGATTGAAATTCGATGGTAACACATCCTGAAGAAGCTGCAATACGAAATTCATTTTCTAAGCTGAGCGAAGATGCGCTTGAAATCACTTCTCCGGTTACATCCTGCCCGTCATAAATAGTTATTTCGTCCAATCCTGATTCCAACGCGAGTGACTCGAATTCCACGACGATACATGCACTTAAATCTACAGGACAAATGGTAAAAGTTTCATTTTCCAAATTGTCATAATTGCCATCGGGGCCACCACTATCATAAAGTGTGCCCGAGCAGGCCTCAGTAAACTCTTCTCCCGAGCCCAGCGTAAATACAGAAGAGAATTCTGAAATACATACCTGAAAATTTCCCGAATTAGGGCTGGCAGTTCGGCTATAATCATTGACACGTAAAAAATAAGTCTGTCCCCCTACCAAATTAAATACATCAAGCCTGGACCTTTGATCTCCTGGAAGACTGGATGAACAAGCTAAAAAATTCAATTGATCTATATTGCAAGCACCCCTGTATAAGGCAATTTGTGGTTGCAATATACTTTCGGGGTTGTTGGCTTCTCCTTCAACGATGATGGTTAAATCGGAGAGATTCGCAGGAACATCAAAAGTAAACCATACATCACGATCTGCTTGTCCTCCATTAAAACAAGGAGGCGCGTCGCTTCCTACGCTGGAGATAATAGAAGTTGTTGCCCCAAGGTTATTGAATTCGTTGACATCTGAACAAGTAGGAACCGTGCCCAAATTTACTGCGTTACCACAATCATCATTACCAGGTTGGGCTATTGACGACAATACAAAAGCAAAAAACAGGACGGAACCTGCAATTATTCTAATCATAAGAGGATCGGATTATTAATTACAATGTAGTCATTTTTCTTTTAAGAAGTGGAGATTCCGACCAATGACTTGAAGGCCTGCGGGTACGTTCATCCACAATGTAGACCACCCATCCCAGTAAAGTACCTATCACGGCCCCTAAGCCAACGTCCTCAATGAAATGATGATTTAAGTACACTCTGGACAGACCAATACATATAGCTAATAAAACAAATACAAGAGAAAGACTCCATCGTTTTGAGATGAAACTTAAAAAGCCAAATAAGGCAAAGGCAGACATAGTGTGGCCACTTGGATAGCTGTTATGAGCCAGATATTCAGGAACTCCTGGAATAGGGTTTAGGAGGCAAAGTTCGTTGATAATTTTAAAATATTTCACTGGCCGGGGTTCCTCAAAAGAAGATTTCAGCGCATAGCTTACGATGGTTACCAATAGACCAAGTCCTGCAATAGCAATTGCCCAACGGCTTTTTCTGAATAAAAGAAAAAATACACCCACTGCAAGATAGCTGAACTCTTCCGCCCAGCGAGTGATAAAAATATTCCATTCATTTAAGAAATAGGAGCGATTTTCATTGAAGAATAAGAGTAGATCCCCTTTATCATGGGAATAACTATAATACCCTACCCATGCAGCGAAGAGGGCCACTATGAGGACAAAAATCCTGACATGATTGGAAAATATCAGTGTTTTCTTTTGATGATCCAGCGGAAGCGCTTTTTTAAATTCAGATTTAAATTTACAAATTTCGAATCATTCATGGCCTTTAAGGTTAAAAATGCACCAATTGGCAAAAGAATGATATTTGGCATCCAACTACCCAGCACTGCATCGATTTGAAAAGACTCCGCCATCTTTCTGAAATAAGTCATCAGGACAATGTATAGAACAAAAAATATAATGGAAACAAGTAGCGGATAACCAAAGCCGCCCTTACGAATGATGGCCCCCAGAGGAGCACCAATGAATAAGAATAAAATACAGGTGAAGGCCAGACTAAATTTCTGATGCAGTTCGCTGATGTATTTCACCAATTTTTCATTCTTGTAATTCCAACGATCAGAGGTGTTCTTTGCGTGATTAACCATGGTATTAACTGAAGAAATAGCGCTTCTTACCAGAGCATTTCTATCTTTAAAATGAATATCTTCCAGAAAGTTTTTACCTGTATTCATGCAATCAACTGGCGAATGGTGTAAACGGAATTCTCTCTGGACATTTGTGGGATCGCCTTTGATTTCTTCTTGTTTTACGGATTCCTTGGCCTCAGTCAATACGGAGTCAGTTGATATGTTCAGTGGAAACAACTCTGCCAAATATTTCTCATACTCCATTTCCCGTTTCAATCTGTCCAGCTGTAAGCTGTCTATACTGCGGATCAACTCACCGGATTTCATGATTTTTCTATTTCCTCTGAAAAGATCCTCGTCAGTTTTGTCAACCTCAAATTCTGAAAGATCCAGAAAGCGCTGCCATTTCTTAAATTTCATTCTTACGAAAGGAAAACGAGAATTACTCGTCTTAAAGTTGCTAAAATCCTCTTGATACTGTTCACCGTCAAACAAGGTCATCATCATCTGGTTAGTCGCATCATCTATTTGCATATAACCACTGTCAGCAGTCACCAGTGAATATTTTCTGGAATCACTATGGTCATATATCATTACCCCTGAGAGTTTCTGGGTTTCTTTCTCCTTTTCCGCTACATAAATGCTGATATCTGAAAAATCATCATTAAAAACCCCCGCATCAATATTCATCGTGGGTTTACTCTTTTTTAAATCATAGAGCCTACTGTATTTTTTTAGATTGGCATAAGGTATCAGGTTATTGTTGCTGAAAAAGCTAAGCCCTGCGATCAATATGCATAAAATCACGAGGGGGAACATCGTTCTAAGTAAAGGAACTCCGGAGGACTTAATCGTAGTAAGTTCGTGCTTCTCAGCCATATTGCCAAGCACCATTACAGAGCTTAATAATACACCTATAGGCAATGACAAGGGTAAGAAGGTGATGGAGAGATAAAACAGAAACTCCAGGAAATACAACATGCCTACGCCCTTCCCCAGGATATCATCGATATAGTTCCAAAAAAACTGAAGAACCAAGACAAACAAGGAAATGAAGAAGGTGGCCAGGAATGGTGGAATAAAGGATTTGATGATGAAACGGTCCAGTATCTTCAAAGGCTTCTAATCTGATTGCGGTCAATGAACGATCAGCGTCGTGCTCATGTTGCGCTTCTCGCTCCACAGTTTTAAAAAGTAAACACCAGGAGTCAAATGATCAATCGCTCTAGAGCGTTTAGTTTCAAGAGGTCCTATTTTTTCCTTTGCCACTCCAATACCACTGCTATTAAATACTGATATGTCCCAGTTGTCAGATCCTTTATTTTCTATGGTCAATGGCATACCTTGTTGTAGTGTGCGTGGCCAAATTCTCATATTCCTCAGCTCTAAAAGCTCATCGGTAGAAGTCGGCTCAACTGTACTGAATTGTCTTAATGCCTCAGAAGCACAGAAATAATCCTTGCTCATGGGGACCACTCTGTATGAGTAAGGAGCATTGGTAAAGAAATTGTAATCTTCCGGAATCAAGAACGTATCTTGGACATAGTAATATTTTGCGGAGGACTGAAAGGGTCCCAGTCCCAGCACTACGGCATATTTTTCAACGCCTTCTACCGCTCTCCAACTAAGCACTACCTCATTAATAGGTACTTCCTCCCCTTCCGCCGGCGTTAGTACCACTGTTGGATCCTCAAAAGCAATGGGTTCTTCTTTTGCCCTAAGGTATGCTGATTTATCAAAAACCAGGTTGGCCCTCATTTGATCAGTCTGTTCCTGGGTGAACCTGTTTTGACAGGCATCATTGGCATAGCTCATAATCAGTGTGCCATCAGCATAAAATGGTTCATTGTTGGAGTCATACATCACATTTGGGCTACGTCCATTATCATCACAGCTCCACCTTCTGCTAATGAAGTCTGGAGGAGTATCGCAATGCCTGTCAGCTGCTTCCAGGCAGTTTGAGCGGTCGACCAGCTCTGATATGGTTGTATCTAATATGACGGTATCTCTGATTAAAGTATCCTTGAAATATGTGTAGTTGTATATTAACGTATCCTGTGCCGGACTGCCACTTTGATAATTATTTCCTTCCCAACCCAGGAAAGGATGCTGCACGGTGAGGGCATGCCCCAACTCATGGGAAAAGGTATGATCCCCATAACCCATACAAGAAGTATTCATAGCAATACCAGCATAAGGTAAATTGTACCCACAGTTACCTGCAGGATCACTGACAATGTAACAATTGATGGTATTACCGATATTATTTGCAAACATCATATCTGCTCCTTCCAAAACGTCCTCATGTTGGTAGTAATCTGAATTCGACAGATAACGGATTTCACCAAGAATATAGAAATATATGTTTGATGCCTCATAATCTTCATTGACCTGACACAGCGTTTCGTGCAAGAACAATTCTTGGTAGAATCCACTGCTGTCATCAGTCCCAACATTGTGAATGGTCAAAGGGACATAGATCACTGTGTCCTCGGCAGATTTAAATGCCGCCGGAGTTTTATCATACGCGATGGTAAAATCCGTTTTGAAAGGGGTCGTACCACAAGGATGAAAATCATCTTTATGCTGAGAAAGGGCCAATAAGGGCATCAGCAAAAAAGCCCAGGTAATTTGAATCAAACGATGCATTCCTATCATTATTGAACAAGAATTTTGAATGATCTGACATTGTTTTCTGACTGAATCTTGATAAAGTAAATGCCCGCACCATGAATTGATTCTCCATGGAAACTATATATAGATTCTGTAGTCCCAAATAATGCATTATTCTGCGCGACCAAGGATCCATTGGCATTGTAAATTTGCCAGTTGATTTCTCTTTGCCGATCAGTTTTATATTGAAGCTGAATTTTCTGACCTCGCTGAACAACCTGATCAACCAATGATAAATTGAATCCCGACTCTAATTCAGTTGTAAAGGTTCCAAGGCCGGTACGAAACTGTTTGACTTCGAGCTCATTGTATCTGGGGCATGTATAATTTTGAGAAATTGGAATCACCCTGTAGTGATAAAAGCGATTGGACTGCAATTCATCTACTACTGCATAACTCTCCGTGACCAATTCACTCACTTCTATATCTGCATCACGAAATGAATTGCTCCTGGATACCTGAAGCAGATAGGCTGTTGCATTAGACACATCCTCCCAATCAATTCCAATATTTTCATTTCTATCTAATTGGCTACCAGCTGCAGGTGACAATAATGCGGCAGTGCCAGGATCGGGCCCAGCCATAAAATTATTATCCAAATAATTTCTCCTCGCAGATTCAATGTTTTCAATCATTTGTGCAGACTGCTCTTCTGTCATGATGTAGGAAAAGTCAGAGCATCTTAAAAAATACCCCATGAAGTTTATTTCCATCGGAGCTACAATATCTCCACAAGGATCCGTAATCTGGCTGGTGAAATTGCAATCAGGCCACCCAAAACCAAAATTATAATCCGGAGGTGTATCACACAAGAAATCACCGGCAGTTTCGCAATTGGATCCATCCTGGCATTCAATCTCTACTCCACCTATACTCTGAATGGAAACAGGATTTCCGTGTCTTGCTTCTTCCCAAGGCTCAGAATCCCAACCATTGTGCGGGTGCAACAATGAAAAGAAATGTCCCACTTCATGTCCAATAACAGAATTGTAACCATCTGTCATTTGGTCATTCCTGATCACAACCCAGTCCCTATTTCTGCTGTAGAAGCCAAGGGTAGTACCAATACTTCCACCTCCCGTGTCGGCTTTATCCGTCAGGAATATATTCATGGCACTATCATCACGGAAAGAATTCATCCGAATTTCACCACCTGTGGTCCCCGGCCCATCAAAAATGACAGAATTATCTATGTAATTAAAGGAACCATCTTTTAGATAAAATTGAATGTCATAATCTGCATAGGCTTCATTCAACCAACAGAGTTGCTGAAGAACATGGTGTTCCAAAATGCGATCCTCTCCGTTATCATCTGCAACAAGGTGGAATTTTACGGGAATAAAGTAAGTCTCTTCCACTTTTCGCACATCTTCTTGAGAGCGAATACGTTTTTGCATTTCCCATGCATCCTGTCGCTGCAATTCCAGGTTTTCACCGTGCATACCACAAATGGCATGTTGGCTTTGAGCATGGCTTTCAAGGCTAAAAATGGCAATAATTAAAAGGCTGAGCAGAAATTGTTTCATGTTATAATTTTATAGTATTGAGAAGATGCCAATCAAAAAACAAGGTATCCAAACAATATTTTCCTAAGCGTAATGATTTATTAACTTTACAATCAAAAATAAACAAAATTTTCCATCCATGTCAAAAGTAACTGTTGTAGGCGCGGGTAACGTGGGAGCCACGGTCGCCAATGTTTTAGCGCACAAAGATTTTGTTAAAGATATTGTCCTCCTCGACATCAAGGGAGATATGGCAAAGGGTAAGGCCCTGGACAGTTGGCAACAAGCTCCTATTGATTACTACAGCTCTAGATTAAAAGGAACCGACGATTATAAAGAAACAGCAGGTTCAGATATCGTTGTGATCACGGCTGGAGTACCCAGAAAGCCGGGAATGAGCCGAGATGACTTGATCTCTACAAATGCCAAAATTGTCGCGACCGTAACCAATTCCATCCTGGAACACAGCAAAGATGCCATCATCATTGTTGTATCCAATCCTTTGGATGTAATGACATATGCAGCAAGTAAGATTTCAAATCTCCCAAAACATAAGGTGTTTGGAATGGCTGGAATTCTCGACACGGGTCGATACCGTGCCTTTTTGGCTTCTGCATTAGATGTAAGTCCTAAAGATATTCAAGCCGTTTTAATGGGCGGTCACGGTGATACCATGGTCCCTCTACCCAGATATACAACTGTAGCAGGTATGCCAGTCACAGACATGATTGACAAGGCAGAATTAGACGCCATTGTAGAACGCACTAAAAAAGGAGGCGGCGAATTAGTGCAATTAATGGGCACTTCTGCATGGTATGCACCAGGTGCTGCAGCTGCTCAAATGGTGGAAGCGATCCTGAAAGATGAAAAGAGAATATTCCCTGTCTGCGCCCACCTCAACGGACAATATGGAATAGACGACATGTACCTTGGAGTGCCAGTTAAATTGGGTAAGAATGGTATTGAGGAAATCATAGAATTGAATCTCAATGAAGATGAGAATAAATTGCTTCAGGAGTCCGCAAGTCATGTTAGGGATGTGATGAATGTATTTGACAACATGGGGGTGATCTAATATTGAAACAAACCACTTGATAAGAACGTTATAGGGAGCAATAAAAGCTCCCTTTTTTTATGTCTATCAAGGCCTTCAAGTTTTCAGAATTTAATGAAAAGTCCAAGGATAAAGATCCGTTTCAACAGTTATTGGACATCTTTTTACAATTGCTCAGCATCACAGGCGGAAACGCCTCCGAAGCTTTGCAATGGATGAACCAATTGGACCAACAATACAATCTGAGCTCTGAAAATTACTCCATGGGTGATTTCATTGATGATCTTAAGAAAAAAGGATATTTAAAAGAGGATGCCAATAAGGGCCTCACTCCGACTGGTAAATCCAGTATCGAAATCAGAAAGTCAGCTTTTAAAAACCTCTTTTCTTCTTTAAGTAAAGGCTCCTCAGGCGATCATGCTACCAAATACACTGGTAACAGCCCCGAAAAATTACCTGAGTCCCGTCCTTACCAATTTGGTGATGACCACGAGCAGATTAATTATTCTGAGTCGATTAAAAATGCTTACATAGATCATGGCGTTGATCAGTTCCAATTATCAGAAAGGAATTTATCCGTGCATGAAAGGACCCATCAAACGAGAACAAGCACTGTTTTGATGATAGACATTTCACACAGTATGATTCTATATGGAGAAGATCGCATCACGCCTGCCAAAAAAGTGGCCATGGCCTTATCTGAGTTGATCAAAATGCGCTACCCAAAGGACAGCCTGGACATTGTCGTTTTTGGCAATGAAGCCTGGACTGTTTCACCTGAAGAGATTGCCTTTTTACAGGTAGGTCCTTATCATACCAACACAGTTGCAGGTTTGGAACTGGCCATGAAGCTTTTGAGAAAAAAGAGAGATCACAACAAGCAGATTTTTATGATTACCGACGGTAAACCTTCCTGTATCAAGCGAGGTAAAAAGCTTTATAAAAACAGCTTCGGCCTGGATAAAATGATCATCCAACGCACTTTAAGCCTGGCCAAGAAATGCAAAAGTATGGACATTCCAGTGACAACCTTCATGATTGCTCAAAATCCCGATTTAGTGGCTTTCGTTAAAAAATTCACTGAAGTTAATAATGGTGCTGCTTATTTCTGTGATCTAAATAACCTCGGTGACAGCCTTTTGAGGAATTTTTGGGATACAAGAAGATAAGGTTAATTGGATTTCCCTTACAGAAAGCCATTCTCCATCACAGCAAAACGCCTATCTCACCAACTGCACATTGTACCTGGCTGTTTCGGTATTTCCGCTTAAATCGGTATAACTCAAGACAAGTAGGTAGTTTTGAACAGGCCCGGGTTGACCATCCGTTTCCCCATTCCAGCTATCATTTTCATCAAAAGATTCAAAAAGCATTTTACCATAACGGTCAAAGATCATCCAATGAATTTCAGAAATTCCAATGGTGTGAAATTCGAATACGTCATTGACCCCATCGCCGTTTGGAGAAAAAGCATTGGGTACTTGAAGCGCACTGAAGGGCTCTACGCAAATTTCTCGTGTTAAACTATCTATGCATCCTCCCTCATTGAAGACCACTAATTGCAGCTCATAATTTCCGGCGGAATCAAATTTTAAATCTATTTTCTCCCCGGGGAAATATTCCAATTGCTGTCCAGCCAAAAACCAGTATCCTTCAATAGCACCAGTGCTTAAGTCCTCTACAGAGAGTTCATTCTTATAGGTATTGATGCATCCGGCAGGAAAATAATTAAAATTGGCACTGACCGGATTGAAGGAGGGCATTTCGACCGCCAGACGTTTGATGCAGCCTGTTCCTTCCTGCTCTACAAGAAGCTCAAAATTTTCTGGCAACCCTGTGTAAGTATCTTCAATGGGTAAACCATTCTTAAAATAGTCATAGCTTCCATTAGGATTGACTTCTATTTCTACCTGGCCGATTTCATCAG
>DATFJT010000115.1:0-9926 GCA_035269065.1 Saprospiraceae bacterium
CAGGGGTAGATGATGCACTCAATTCTAGTGAAATCATCGTACGTCCCAGATTTTACCTGTTGGATGACCGGGTAACCCTGGATGTTGCTGGCAATTACAATAACTCTTCCATCACCAACAACAGCAACAATATCACTGGTAATTTTGTGCTCGGGATTGATATTACGGAAGACAGAAGATGGAAATTCAGGGCCTATCAAAGATTTGAACCGGATTTTGATGGCAGCGATCGCTCTAAAACCGGAATTGGCTTAAGTTATCGCAGGGATTTTGAGTCCTTTAGAGATTTTGTGGGCTTATTGAGCGATAAACACGAAGAAAAAACTTCTCAATAGTACAGCGTAGCCCGGATAGGGTAGTGGTCACTAATTCCACCGTAATAATTCGGGCCACCATAAGTTCTGTTTGGTTTCTCACCATACTTCTCATCCCTGTAAATCATAAATTCACGTTTGAAAACCTCCGGATCAGTCAACTCAAGATCATCCTTCTGGCCATTGATTAATTTTGTACTGACAATAAACTGATCAAGGGCATTCCAATCCCCACGGTAGTTGTAAGAGCCATCGTCTTTTTGCTCTACATCATGCATGAGATTGTAAAATAAATGATCCTCTCCAATTTGCCCTGCTCCTAAGTTCACACTGATGCTCTTATTGGAGGGTTCATCATTAAAGTCACCCATTAGCAATATGGCGTCCTTTTGCAGATTCAATTTCTTTTCCCTCATGAAATCGCGAAGTGTATTAGCCACGTGTTCCCTTTTTGGGGAACTGGCTTCCAGTCCCCCTCTTCTGCTGGGCCAGTGATTGACAAATACATGTAAATCTTTTCTAGAATTTGTCTCCAGGACTGCATACAAAATATCTCGCGTAGTGTAATCTTCGACGATACTATCTGGAAAGCTGATCCGTACGAATGCCTTTTCCTTTAATTCGAACACTCTGGTAGAATACATGAGTCCCACATCAATGCCGCGTTTATCCGGTGATTCAAAATGTACAAACTCCATCTGATTGGTAAATTTTTCAGCCAGATCATCCAATACTGAGGCATTCTCCACCTCACTCAAACCTAATAGCTCCGGACGACCCATTTCATTATAGACCCGCAGCACCTGTACGAGTTTCTTTTTATAGCGCCAATCATTCCACTCGGTAGGCCCAGTGGGAAGAAAATACTCGTCCTCCTTGTCCGGTGCGTCGATAGTATCAAAGAAATTTTCCACATTGTAGAATCCGATTTCAATAGATTGTGGTGCCTGATCTTTCTGTAAAACTGCACAGCCAATTAATAATGCCGTGATTGAAAGAAGTAGGATTGCTTTTTTTAATCTCATAATTTCCTAAATTTTTGACGATTGATTCCATAACCACATGTCTGCCAAAGCTATGGCTACATGTGCTTCCACTATTGGCACTGCTCGGGGAACCACACATGGATCGTGACGTCCATCTACCTTCAAAAGAGTGGCTGCGTTATCGGCAGTCACCGTTTTCTGGGTCTTGGCTATACTTGCCACTGGTTTGAAACTCAATTTTAAAAGAATATCTTCCCCATTGCTGATTCCTCCTTGAATTCCTCCGGAGTAATTGGTGCTCGTTCTCAACTGATCACCCTCATCCGGTAAGACAAAGGCATCATTGTGTTCACTTCCCTTCATAATAGCAGCGCGTACACCGCTCCCTATTTCTACAGCTTTTACAGCGTTGATGGCCATTAAGCTTGAAGCAAGCACGGCATCCAATTTCTCATAAACTGGCTCACCAAGTCCAATAGGAATACCGGTTACCACACATTTAATTTGTCCTCCAATACTGTCTTTATTATGTTTTGCCTGATTGATTTCTTCTTGCATTCGACTGCTGTACTCGGGCAATGGGCAATTCAAGATATCATCCTCAACGGAATTTTCTACATAGTCAAAGTCCTCGGGCAGTGCTACCTTTCCAATAGCATGCACAAAAGCTTGAACACTGATGGTTGATACCTCCTGGAGCATCATTTTTGCGACTGCTCCCGCCATCACCGTACTCGCAGTCAGCCTTGCAGAAGAACGCCCTCCACCCCTGTAGTCTCTAAAGCCATACTTCTTGTCATAGACATAATCAGCATGGGAAGGACGGTAGGTATTTTTGATGGCTTCATAATCTCTAGGTCTGGCGTCCTTGTTTCTTATTAACATTGCAATAGGCGTCCCGGTAGTTTTACCCTCAAAAACACCAGACAAAAGCTCAAATTCATCTATTTCTTTCCTTTGAGTAGAAAATGTATTCTGGCCAGGTCTCCTTCTAATAAGATCGCTGGTAACCAAGTCGTTATTGAAGGGGACTCCTGCGGGACATCCATCCACAACAACACCAATAGCAGGACCATGCGACTCACCAAAATTCACTACTCTGAATAACTTACCGGTAATACTCCCAGACATTTCTTCTAACTCTTATCGATTATCTTTGTTAAAGCTTAAAAGTAGAAAGAATGAAACTCTTTCCGGCGGATGCCCTGGACAAAATTGAATTGAATAAAGTAAGAGCCCTTGCACAAAACTTTGCCCTCAGCTCGATGGCTAAAGAAAAGATCGAAGTTGAAAAGCTGGCCAGAAACCACGAAAAGGTAGTGGATTCCCTCAGAAGAACCCAGGAAGTAAAAAAGATTTTTGATGACGGCCTCAATTTCCCGCTGAACAACTATCGTGATATTCGGGACGTCCTGGAAGTATTGGATGCCGAAAATGCGGTGCTGATGCCGGAGCAAATTATTGAGTTGTATCGAAACAATGCCGCGGTACATTTATTCCTGGATTTTTTTGAAGATAAACAGCCAGATACATTTCCGAGGTTGCGTGTTTTAAGTCGAAGAATGTCCGAGATGAATGGCCTCAATAAGTCCATTGAGCAGGTCATGGATGAGACAGGAGAAATTTTAGACCACGCCTCACCAAAACTGAGGGCGATCCGTTCTGAAATGCGGGCAAAAGCCTCAGAACTCGATCGTTTTTTTTCAAAGCTACTCAAGAAATACAAGCGCATGGGGCTGCTAGCCGAAAATGCGGAAAGCATAAAATACGGGAGGCGGGTTTTGAGTTTGCCAGCTGAGAACAAACGCAAAATTGACGGCATTATTCATGCAGAATCTTCAAGCGGCAAAACCATTTTTATGGAGCCTGCAGAGGTTACTTTGGTGAACAATCAACTTTCTGAGCTACGCATTGAAGAGAAAAACGAGATTTACAGGATTTTGCGAGAACTAACCGCAGAAATAGTTCCTTACCAACAGGAGTTATACGATAATTTGGACATTCTGGTTCGCTTAGATATCCTACAGGCTAAAGCAAGACTGGCTCGTCAAATGGATGCCATTCTACCGAAAATTGAGGATAAAGCGGCGTTCAAAGTTATCCAGGCAAGGCACCCTCTGCTGCTTATTAAAAATAAGGCTTTGGGTATCGATACCATTCCATTCGACCTTTACCTCAATGAACAAAATCGTTTCATTCTCCTTTCTGGCCCAAATGCTGGAGGTAAAACCGTTTGTCTTAAAACCATCGGGTTGATGCAAAGTATGCTTCAGTCAGGCTACCTGGTACCTGCAGAAGATGGTTCCACCTTTGGTCTCTTCCACTCTGTTTTTATTGAATTAGGCGATCAGCAATCAATTGAGAATGAATTGAGTACCTATAGCTCGCGATTACAGAGCATGAAACAGATGTTGCAAAATGCAAATTCAAGGAGTCTGATATTAATCGACGAATTTGGATCCGGTACTGACCCGAAGATTGGAGGGGCTATTGCTGAAGCCATTTTGGAAGAAATGCTGACGAAAAAAAGTATTGGCCTGATCACTACACATTACGACAACCTAAAGAAATTCGCATTTAAAAAGCAAGGTATTGTCAATGCATCGATGCTCTTCGATATGGAAAATATAAGCCCAACCTATCACTTGAGAATTGGTAAGCCTGGCAGCTCCTATGCCCTGGAAATTGCTTCACGTATGGGTATCCAACAAAACATTCTCAATCGCGCTAAAAAACTCGCAGGAAAGAAGCACGTTGAAGTAGAGGATTTACTCAACACCATAGAGCAAGAGCGAATAAAATCTCAGCAGCTCAAAGAAAAATTAGATGAAAAAACCAACAAATTGGACCGTTTGATTCAACAGTACGAACAACTTTTCAAAGACTTTGAAGTGAAACGTAAAAAGCTGCGAATGGAAAGCAAACAAATAGAGGCTCAAAAAGCAGCAGCTAAAAAAATCGCGGTCGAGAAATACCTCAAGGAATTGCGGTCTGAAGAAAAATCCAGTCAGAAAGTCGAGAAAATGGCTATAAAAATGCGTAAAAATGCAGAGCAAAAAAGCCAGGAATTATCTGAAATAACGGAAGAGTACAAGGAGAAAGCACATGCAGAAGCTACCCAGAAAAAGTCTTTTCAAATTGGGGATTATGTGAAACTAAAAACAGGAAGCTCTGCGGGGGAGATCGTTGATTTAAAGAATGAATATACAGCTACGGTGCAAATGGGTTTGATTAAAGTAGATGTGCCCATGCACGATCTCGTGCATGTCAGAGCCCCTATAGAAGTGAGAAAAAAGAAGAGCATACAACTGCAAACGGATGGGCCGGGTGGTCATTTTAGTACCAAATTGGACATTAGGGGCTTTAAAATGAAGGAAGCGGAAGAGCTTTTAGAGAAGTTTTTTGATAAGGCAGTACTTACTGGCTCGAATAGACTAAGAATTCTGCACGGAAAAGGAAGTGGTGTCCTAAAACGAGTCGTGTGGGAAAAAGCCAGGGACTATAATGCTGAAGACATTAAACACGAGAGCAAAGAACTTGGAGGAGAAGGGGTATCTATCGTAAAACTTTAAAGAAGGGAGGAAGACCGGATTTGAACCGGCGACCTCTGGAACCACAATCCAGCGCTCTAACCAACTGAGCTACATCCTCCGTAAAGTGCTCGCAAAATTATAAAATTGAAAGCAAATTATCCCGTTAGGTGAAGATTATTTTACCGCTTCAGCAAATCTTTGAGCTACTTCGTTCCAATTGATAAGGTCCATGAACCCCTGGATATATTTCCCTCGCTCATTTCTATACTTGAGGTAATAGGCATGTTCCCAAACATCTATACCTAAAATAGGGGTGCCTGGTTGCTCTGCAATTTTAGACATCAAAGGACTATCCTGATTTGAAGTTGATGAAACAAACAATTTTTTATTGTCATCCACATTCAACCAAGCCCATCCTGAACCAAACACAGACTTGGCCTCATTAAAAAAGGATTCATTGAATTGATCCATGGAACCAAATGCTGAATTGATGGCATCAGCTAAGTCTCCTTTAGCCTCTGTTTTCTCAGGCCCCATGACTGTCCAAAACAATTTGTGGTTGATATAACCCCCTAAATTGTTTTGTAAAAATTCGTCGCTGCCATCCAATCCATTCAGCAACTCTGCCATGGATTGATCCGTCAGTCCTGCTTCCTCAATGGCCTTTTTGGCTTTACGCGTGTAACCTGCATGATGCTTGTCATGATGTAGACGCATGGTTTTCTCATCTATAATCGGTTCTAAAGCGTTATAATCGTAAGGAAGATCAGGTAGTTCAAGAACAGCCGGCTGACCTGAAAGCCCGTTTTTATTTTCTTTTGCTCCTCCCTGGCAGGAATAGCTAATGGGCAATACCGATGCTCCAACCACAAATGATCCGCTTACTTTGAGAAAATTTCTTTTGTCCACAGTTTAAATCTTGATTTACGTAAATGAAAGGAAAATTATGCTAAAACCCAAATCTATCATATAAATATAATGTCTATATAAAGAGAAAGCCATAAATACGACTTTATACGGTATTCTTGACGAAGTGGGAAACAAAAAAAGGGCAGACCGAGCGGCCTGCCCCAAATCTAAAAACCCAAACACACCTTACTTTTAAAAACCTATCAAAGGCTAAAAAAGTTTCACAAGAGACTATTTTTTTTCATAGGTTACCTGAATAAAGAAATAAGCAGTATGGCCAGAATTAACTTAGAAGTGGATGGAATGACTTGTATGGGATGCTCAAATGCCATTAGCAGTTTCCTGGAAAAAGAAGGTGCGGACAATATTACCATCAACATCAATAATAAATTGGTGAGTTTCGAATGGGAAGATGGAGAGGTAGAAGAAGAGATCCTCGATGGAATTGAGAAAATGGGTTACGCTGTCGCCGGCCGCAGCCCTGCAAAACCTAAACCCTGGTATTTGAAGCTTCAGGCCCTTTTAATTGTTTCTGCCGTATTGACTCTGCCCATGATCATCAACCACTTCGCTCACTGGCTGAATGGGGGAAAGTCATTCATAAGCCCGGGGGCTCAATTATTACTCACTTTACCCGTCTATGCCATCGGGGTCTATTATTTTGGTATTTCTACCTGGAAAGCAGTAAGATCTAAAACGTCCAATATGGATGTATTGATTTTCCTGGGATCAACAGCTGCGTTTTTCTACAGTCTATACGGTTGGTTTGTAGGGGATATGAATATGATCTTTTTCGAAACTGCCGCCAGTATCATCACCCTCGTTCTATTTGGAAACTGGATAGAAAAAAGAGCTCTTTCGGTTACCGATAGAGAACTGGACGACCTATCTGATTTATTACCTGAATTCACAACGAGAATAGAGGGAGATAAAACCAGGGAAATTGCCTTGGGAGATTTACAGATTGGGGATAAACTTTTGCTGAGAAGTGGTGACAGGGTGCCGGCAGATGGAAAGGTTTTCGAAGGCTCATTGCATGTAAATGAAGCGTTTGTGACCGGGGAGTCTGAGCAGGTAACAAAGCAAACAGGCGACCAAATTTTAGGTGGTACTATTGTTAAGAGCGGCAATGGTCAAATGATCGTCACCAAAGATGTTCACGACAGTTTTATCGAGGAAGTGGTGAATCTCATTAGAAAGGCTCAATCTGAAAAACCGGAAATTCAGCGCCTGGCAGATCGTATCAGCGCCTGGTTTGTCCCGCTTGTTCTCAGTATAGCAGCATTGACCTTCTTTTTAGAATACGGCTTTTTTGATTTTACTGCAAAAGATGCCTTTATCAACGCCATCGCCGTTTTGGTTATCTCTTGTCCTTGTGCCATGGGGCTGGCTACTCCAACGGCATTATCTGTGGGCCTTGGAAGGTTAACAAAAATGGGGATTGTCGTAAAGGGAAAAAACAGTATACAAAAGGTAGCGGGTGCAGACATGGTCATTTTTGATAAGACAGGTACCCTGACCTCAGGAGACATACAGGTGGGAGAATGGAGGGCCACAGATGAATCCGCAAAAGGAGTCGCCCTGGCACTAGCACAAAATTCTTCCCACCCGGTTTCCAATGCGGTCAGAAAGTACATTCAACATGACAATGGTGAAACAGCAGTATACGATCTTGTAGAAGTCAATGAAAGCCCCGGAGAGGGAATGATGGGTAAAGACCAAGACGGCAACAGCTATTATCTGGGAAAAGATGCACATTCTAAGGCGGATGCAGTACTTCTAAAAAATGATCAACGCATTGCAGATATCCAATTGGAAGAGCACTTGGCGAAAGGCAGTCGTGAGGCAGTCCGCAAGCTGATCAAGGCAGGCCTAAGGGTGATTTTACTAAGTGGAGATAGGGAGGAGAAAGTCGCGCGAATGGCAAAGCAGCTGGACGTGAGCGAATACCATGCCGGTGTAACCCCGGACCAAAAATATCAATTGATATCCGAATTGTCCCATCAGGGCCAGACCATCATGGTTGGAGATGGCATCAATGACGCTCCTGCGCTGCAGCGCGCCGGTGTAGGCATCAGTTTTAACGAAGCCACCTCAATAGCCAAAGCGAATGCCGACATTATTTTTACTGCAGGAGATCGCGCAGATTTACCTATTCTCGTTGATTCATCAAAAAAAATACTCCAAACGATTAAACAGAACCTCTTCTGGGCATTTATCTACAATGTGATCGCCATCCCACTGGCAGCTCTCGGTTATTTAGCCCCTATGGTAGCCGCTTTATCCATGGCCTTTTCTGACGTAGTCGTCATTGGAAATTCCCTCTTGTTACGGGCAAAGATTAAGAAGTAAGGATGCTTAGCTATCGGTCGTCTGATTGTTGTTCCTTTCATTCATAAAGTCCTCATAAGCTTTTTTGAAATCAAAGTTTTTATCTCTCTCTGAATTAGATGCTAAATGAACAGTTTGTGTAGGAAAAGCGAAGTCAACTTTCAAGGCTGCAGCCAGGCGTATGATGGATAGCATCAGGTCCTGCTTGCTCCTCAACTCTTCTGAAAAAGAAGGTACATCGAAAAGAACGGCAATAAATATTTCCAGGGAACTATCCGCAAAATTATTCAAGTGGACCTCGTAACTGTCACTCAATGCCGTCTTGTGCTCTTCAACAAGTTTCTCAATCCCTTTCACAAATAACTCAATCACATCCGGCGGAGTATCGTATTGGATGCCGATCTTTCCTGAATATCTGCGATAAATTCTCAATCCTTTATTGTCTACAATCTTATTGGCCAGAGCACCATTTGGAACATAAGTAACAGAGTTCTGAAATGTCCTGATGCGCGTAGAGCGAATACTGACTTCTTCAACGCTGCCGGAGACACCTTCAAACTCCACCCAGTCTCCTATTTGAAAAGGGCGATCTAAAAATATCATAACGGATCCGAGGAAATTCTTTACTGTATCCTGAGCCGCCAAAGCAAGGGCCAAACCACCTATAGACACACCGGCAAGGATGGCAGTGATGTTCACATTTAATTGATTGAGAATGTAGAGAATAGCCAATACAATGAGCACCACTTTCGTCATCTTTCTCAACACAGGAATCAACTGATCATCCATCGTATTACTGGTCTGATCTGTCAATGACTTGAGGTAATCAAAGATAATTTGTGTGGCCCTTAATCCCGCTATCATGAGAAAGATGATCAAGGCAATATTCAGGATCAGAAAGATGGTTGAATTGATGTAAACAGGCAAAAACAATTGAGGAAGAAGGGATTTGAACAACTTGAATACCAGCCATAGACTTATCACATGAGTCAATTTTGCCAGTTCAGGTCTAAAATTCTCAAATAAAGTAAAACGAGAAGGTATTAAGCGCAATAATATCAGTTTCAGTAAGGCTTTCAGCGGGAAATAGATGAGAAGGATCAGGAAAAAGAGAATGGCAAAAACGACATATTTCCACCATTTGACACCAAGAAATTTCTGATGCCAAGGCTTCTGTGGAAATAAATCCGGCAGAAAATGGCCGAATTGATACACATCCGAATACAGTTTATCGATCGATTGTACCGTTTCACTGCTGTAGAACCATTGACCCTTATTTTTTTCTAAATATACTTCCGGAAGGCTTGGAAAAAGAAGATACCTTGAGTCACCGGTTATACTGTCCGCATAATTTGATTGTCTCGGTAGTCTGTCCAATTCTACATACAAACCCCTTCCATCGAGTATGGCCTTTAATTTCTCCGCCTCCTCCACAGTCACGGCATCTGATATCTGAAAAGAACGAAGTGCCTTGACAGCATCATAATTCTCATCCTGTAAATAATACAAATGGTTATATACCACACCGTATGGACTATCATTAACTTGATCCACGGATATCTGCGCCGAAAGACCGATGAATGAAGAAATAAGAAGAAATACAGGAATAAATACTCGTTTACACATATCAGGTCTTTTGCTATTGCTCATAGCGTCAAGGATAAGAATATTGATTAAAATTACCATCTTTACGGCATAAAATAAGCTTTCACAACGATCCCTACCGAATGAAAAAAATCATCATCCTCGACTTCGGATCCCAATATACACAGCTCATTGCCCGTAAAATCCGGGAGCTGCACGTTTATTGCGAGATATGGCCTTTTCACCAGCATGAAAAATTGCAAGATCAA
>DATFJT010000116.1:0-3253 GCA_035269065.1 Saprospiraceae bacterium
CCTCACTATTTCAGTATTTTTTAATAATTTTTTTTATGAACATTTTTGTTGCGAAACTGGACTACTCAATCCAGGAAGACGAATTGAGAGAGATCTTTGAAGATTTCGGCCCTGTAGATAGTGTGAAAATCATTATGGACAAATTTACCGGTAGATCCAAAGGATTTGGTTTTGTTGAAATGCCAAGCGATGAGGACGGACAAGCTGCCATTGATGGCTTGAACGAAGCAGAGCTTGAAGGAAGACAAATCGTAGTGAAGAAAGCCAGACCTCGTGAGGACAACCGCGGTGGCGGAGGTCGCAGAGGTGGAGGAAACTACAACAGAGACAAAGGATTCAACAACGATAGATATTAATCTAATTTCAGTTTGTAAGAATTTGAACCCTCGGAGCTTTCCGGGGGTTTTTCTTTTGGTATACGAGGCATTTTTTTAGATTCGAATAAAAAAGCAAATGATAGAATTGACAGGAAAAGTAGTACAGGTTTTGGAAGAAATTTCAGGAGAATCCTCTCGAGGGCCATGGCGCAAAAAAAGTTTCGTCTTGGAATTGCCCGGAGAATACCCTAAAAAGGTGTGTATCGATATGTGGGGCGATAATATCGACCAGTTCGATGTGAAGGATGGTGAGGACCTCAAAGCATCCATCGATATTGAAAGTCGGGAATACAATGGCAAATGGTTTACCAATGTGAAGGCCTGGAGGGTGGACAAGGGTGCATCCCCGGCCCAAAAGCCTGGCGGCACTAATGTTCCGGCTGATACGGAAGAAGACCCTTACGCGCAAATGGATCCCCAGGATGATGACCTGCCGTTTTAAGCATGTCCAGGAAGGTACTGACAACTGATCAAATACGTCGTATTGAAAAAAGAACCATGGAGGCCGGTAACATGGAGAGTTGGGCCTTGATGGAGGACGCATCCAATGCTCTAAGTGTGTGGGTTCAAAACCATTATCGACTGGATCAGGAAGTTTTTCTGATTTTTGTCGGACCGGGTAATAACGGGGGTGATGGTGCAGCCCTGGCTAGGTTATTGTACGAATTAGATGCAGAAGTTGCCTTGTCTGCATGGAGTGAAAATTCATCGTATTCACCTGACAACGAAAAGAACCAGGGACTGGCCCGGGAGTTGGGCATACCCTTCCTGGAATATGAACATATTGAAACTTGGGTAAACACTCAAAAAAAGCGCGTGATCGGCATTGATGCGCTTTTCGGTATAGGTTTCAAAGGAAATATGCGTGCTTATTATCTTCCGGCCGTTCATCTGATTAACAACAGAGCCCTATTGCAGGAGGTGTTGAGTGTTGATATGCCTAGTGGATTGCCTGTGGTCATGGAGATAGCGCCGGAATCAGAGGGTGTCGTTCATTCTAATCATACCCTGAGCTTTGAATTTCCAAAGCCGTCCTTTTTCTTTAGAAACCATCAGGATTATGTCGGCCATTGGCACATTCTGGATATTGGTTTTGATCAAGCTGCTATAGAAGTGGAAAAGGCCTTTGCTTTTTCCTATGACCGGCAAGACTTGCAAAAAGTGCTCAAGCCAAGAAAGCGCTTTGATTATAAGAACAGTATGGGGCATGTCTGTCTTTGCGGTGGAAGCAGAGGCAAGTATGGTGCCATGGTACTGGCTTCTAGGGCATGTTTGCGTGGCGGCACAGGGCTTTTGACAGTGGCGGCTCCGCAATCGGCGTTTAATATCATTCAGTCTACAGTACCAGAGGCCATGTATCTGGAAAATGAGGGTAAGGACTACTTGAAATCAGCTCCTGAATTCAGTCATTATGACGCATTGGGAATAGGTCCTGGAATGGATCAGAAAGAGGATAGCCTTCGGTTTTTAGAGAAAGCGCTGGCAAGTGGGAAGCCCATGGTTATTGACGCTGATGCCCTCAATCTATTGGCCAAACATAAAGCCTTGATGGACTTGCTTCATGACCAATGCATTCTTACTCCTCACGACGGCGAATTCAAAAGACTGGTCGGTGAGTGGAGCAATGAAAATGAGCGGCTGGAAAAATTGAAGCAGTTCACCCAGAAATATTCCTGTACGGTTTTGCTAAAAGGCCCGTACTCACTTATCCTTTCTTCTAAATTAGAAGCACCATGGATCAATACCACCGGAAATCCAGGCATGGCTGTCGGAGGTATGGGTGACGCTTTAACAGGACTGCTCACGGCACTGCTGGGCAGAGGATATGCTGCTGAAGAAGCAGCCTGCCTGGGTGCCTATGTGCATGGAAGGGCGGGTGACTATGCGGTAACTGAATTTGGCTTGGAAGCGCTGTTGCCTTCTGATTTGGTGGACTACTTAGCTGATGTGTGGATGGAAATGTATGGATCAGAAAGGGAATCATGGCTTTGATCGAGAAAAGTCTATTTTCGTTTTCTAATGAGAATCATTGGCCCGGGAACTACTGCGCATGATAGATTTGAATTTTATAGATGTGCTGAATACGATTGTTTTGATCTCTATCATGTTTGGAGTGGGAACATCATTAACAGTTGATGACTTCCGGCATTTGTCTAAGCATCCACAGGCCTGGGTAATTGGTATGATCTTACAAATGCTTTGGCTGCCGGCCATGGCATTCCTGATTGCCTGGCTGGCACCCCTGAGTGATGCATACAAGGTGGGACTATTCATTTTGGCCCTTTGCCCCGGTGGCACAACGAGTAATTTTGTGAGCTTTCTCGTAGATGCGAATGTTGCTTTGTCCATTTCACTGACAACGGTCAACAGCTTTCTTATTTTATTCACCATACCTTTTTTCGCCAATCTGGGATTGGAGTTTTTTCTGACAGAAGAGGCGGAATCCTCTTTTTCACTGCCGGTTGGCGAAACTGCGGCCCAGGTTTTTGGAATTATTCTCACTCCGGCCTTATTGGGTTTTCTTTACCGGCGCTACCAAGACACTAATGCCCAAAAAGTACAGCAATTCTTCAAGTGGATCAACCTGGTTCTCCTGGCTTTGGTATACGCAATTAAATTCTTTTTTGGCGAGCAATCTGGTGGCAGTGGAATCAGTTGGGCGGAAGTCTGGCAGATTCTGCCTTATGCGCTGTTGCTTCATTTGCTGACCATGTTTTCGAGCTATTGGATGGCTAAAAGAAAGTCTGGATTGTCAGAGTTAGATGCTACAACCATAGGCATTGAGGTGGGCTTGCAAAATACCACCCTTGCCTTACTGATCACATCAACCCTCATTGGCAATGAAGAAATGTCGAAACCTGCTCTGGTCACGGCAG
>DATFJT010000117.1:0-2801 GCA_035269065.1 Saprospiraceae bacterium
TATGCTGGCTTTTCTTATATTTCATGTAGCAAATGCAATTTGACCCATGGCTTCAAAACTCAGTATGTTCACTATAGTTTGGATGGTAGTTTTGTTGGTTTATTCCAATTCCAGGAGGAGCGATCCAGGGAATCATTTTGTGGACCCCAGAGACAGCAGCCGATACGAAATCATTGAATTGGGGGATTTGTTGTGGTTTAAAGAAAACTTGAAATTCCGAGCCGATACCTTGAAAGATATATTGATCAATGCAGACAATTGCGGCGTTTTTTATCCGGTAGAAATAGCCAAAAATGTTTGTCCTGAAGCTTGGCGTCTCCCCAAAGAAAAAGAAGTGAAAAAGCTCATGAAACGCGATAAGAAGGGGCTTATTTCCTTAATAGATTCGCTCGACATCGAACTTTGTGGCAGAATAGATGGTGACACGCATTCGAAATACGGGCTGCAGAACACCTTTTGGCTGGATGAGAAACTGGAAGATGGATACATCACCCATTGGCATACTTTTACAGATGAACATAAAGTACACAATCACAATGTCGTAATGGCTGGGAGAAAGTTCCCTGTGAGATGTGTTTGTGAGATACAATAGGGGCCTTAATGCTTTCAAAGGGTCAAATTCAAGGTACGGGCCGTCATCTATTGCCCGAAAGCTTACATTTTGTGTCGAAACACGCATTTTCTACTGATTATTTCCGGGATCAATAACTTTTTTTTCAGGCATATGGCATTTATTGCCTAATATGGGCTATTGCTGTATCCAGGTATTTGGATGGCTGTTTGCATACCAATGCGGGATTTTTGATCATGAAATAAATGAAAAAATTACTCTTTTACTGGAGGGAACTGCTTGCCACCTTTTGGTTTGTCCCGGTTATCTTAATTGTTTCTGCCGTATTTCTGGCCGTGGGTTTGGTGTCTTTAGACAATGTGGTTGATATTCCGGGAGAAGGCTGGGTGCGTTTCTTTTTGGTCGATAACTCAGCTTCTGCAAGAAGCATCTTATCGACTATTTCCGGGGCCATGATTGGTGTTGCCGGTACGGTATTTTCGGTCACATTGGTGGCTTTGACGCTTGCCTCCTCTCAGTTTGGTCCCAGATTGATCAAAAACTTTATGTATGTACGCCTCAATCAGGTCGTATTGGGCGCATATATCGCTACATACCTCTATTGTCTCCTGGTATTGAATACCATCAAAGACGGAAGTGAGTATGTATTTATTCCCTCCATTTCTATTCTCGTTGCCATTCTGGCAGCTGTAGGGAACATCATTTTGCTCATCATATTCATACATCAAATAGCGGTGAGTATACAGGCAGATAAGGTCATTTCCGATATTTCAGGCATTATTTACTGGCGTGCAGAAACCCTGTTTCCGGAAAAAATGGGGGAAGAAGTCGAAGAAGAAGATTTTGATGCGGATAGAGTGATTTCAGGCTATGAGAAATGCAGCTCCATTAAATCCCCTGAAAGCGGATACTTGCAATACCTCAATAGCGAGGCATTGTTAGAAATTGTAGTTGAACGTGACGCGCTGTTTAAGCTGGACCATCGGCCGGGTAGTTTTTTGGTGAAGGGTGGCGAAATAGGTTTGCTCTACACCAACGAGGATTGGGAGAAAGAGGCAGTGGATGAATTATTGAGCCAGTTTGTTTTTGGCAAGACAAAGACATCGCAACAGGATTTAGAATTTTCGATTCACCAAATGGTAGAAATCGCTGCAAGAGCATTGTCCCCGGGCGTGAATGATCCTTATTCGGCAATTGCCTGCATCGACAATCTGACCGCCACCATGTGCTATTTGGCGGAAGCCAAATTTCCTTCAAAATACCGTATCGGTGATGACGGAAAACTCCGTGTGATTGCCGATGTACTGGAATTTGAAGGTGTACTGGATGCCGCATTCAATCAAATTCGACAGTTTTCGGGAGGTTCTACTTCAGTAATCATTAGATTGATGGAGGCATTGACCACCATTTTAAAATTTACCAAACGAGAAAGCCACAAGAACTCGGTCATTTATCACGCGGAAATGGTCTTGAGAATGGGAAAAGAATCTATAAAAGAGAAAAGCGACCTCGATGATCTGGAAGAAAGGGCCAGGCAAATTTTAGAGCCATGAATTCCCCCTGTGGAATGACTTCGTCAATGCTACGCATTATTCCACAGGGTAAACCTCGATTCTCAACACTCAGTCCTCAGTACTCAACACACAACCCTCAATTTTCCTCCCTTTTCTTATCTTTAACAGCGAAACACAAGCTTGACACCAATGATTTCCGGAATTCATACCCCAACTTTCGTTAAAAAATTTTTAGTAAGCCTCCATAAACTGCCTCATGGTTTGGTTGCTAAGCTATTGCTGAATACACGTCAGACTTTTTTTAAAAACACACAATCAATGCTTAACCATGGCTTTGCAAGAGAGCGTAATTTTTCATTACTCAAAATAGTGTCAAACCAAATGACTGACGTACACGACAAAGCAACCAGAAGCTACAACATGAGCCAAATTAAAGGCATAAACACCAAACCTGAAATGCTGGTTCGGAAATATCAATACTTTGCAGTAATAAATTTACGCTTAAGAATTAAGTAGGAATGAGTTATTATAATCAATTATTGCAGTTTTTAGAACAAGCGGAAACGGATAATTTAAAGACAAAGCATTTTGACTCAGAATATAAGGGTTTTAATGTAAAAGTTAGTTTTGGCCAAGGCACCGCTGCACGAATACCATGGATTTCATTTCTCAAAAAGCCACACACTACCAGTAAAGGGATTTATCCAGTATACCTC
>DATFJT010000118.1:0-3107 GCA_035269065.1 Saprospiraceae bacterium
AGACGAAAACATCGCTTTGACGCTCCGACTCATCTACGGAGGTCTCGCAGTCGTAGTCAAGAGGTGGCATTCGGTAGAGTGGATAGGTGGGGAGGGTCGAAATTGTGATCAATGTCCCCGGATGAAGTGGGTCGGGAGGTAAAGTGTCAGTCACATATTCAAACTGACAGGCCTTTCCTTTCTCGTCCGGTTTCCGAATGTAACTCAAATACGGAGTGGCATTGAACGAAACAACCAATATTTCTCCATTGGGCAAACGCCACATTTCATCAGGGTAATCAGGAATAAATCCTGCGTACCTTATCGGGCTCTCTATAAAAGCTATCGTATCAGCACTGCTCAAAGGATTTGACTCCCTAATATCAAATTGAAAAATATAATCAGCTCTTGCCATATACAAAAATCTACCACTTGCCGACCACTCCAAAGCAGCTGATCCTGAAAGCAATCTCGTCAAAGGAAATGAGTCAAGTTGCATCAATGTCATTTCCCCGGTACATCTATCCACTTGTTTTATCTCAATTTGCGTTGAAGCTTCTTCAACATCTATATGAGTCATTGTAGCAATGTACTCTCCGTTCGGAGAAGGAATGGACCGCCTTTGAGTCCAAACTCTGTCATTGAGTTCAGAATAATAAGTCTTCCCATGGGTGGAAACCTCTCCGGTAGATACATCTAAATGAAGCAAATAAGCATCTTTAGAGTAATGCTCCGGGGCATAAATCCACCAATCCTCTCCATTGGCATGTTTGTTAAAGACCAGTGAGGTACCTACCAGGGTATCTAAAACCAACTCAAGTTTCTTCCTACTTCTATTTACTTCTATTCTTCCTTCTTCATTTGGTTTGAATTCAGTCAAAAATAATCCTTCGCTGTATCCTGTCTGTTTGACCCCATAGGTAGAAATATCATCAATGGCCCAATCTGGTGCCCCAATCCAAAACTCCATAGAGGCATGAAACAGATAAAAAAGCGAGTCTGATAGCGGAATAATGCCAGCAGCCTGATCTCCCCCAAAACCGCGATGATAATCCCTCGTATCTAAACGGTGATTGAGGTAAAAGCCCACCGCTATTTCTTCACCATTGATGGCAATCCTGCCTAATGAATCATACAAATGTATATTGTTGGTATAGCATAAAAATTCTCCATGCTTATCAGAAAAAACAGGGGACCAACCAAGCATGCCTCGGTACTCTTTCGGGGTTAGCAATAACTCTCCCGTAGAATCCTGGTACTTCAATTCTATGCCCGTGGCAGGAGGGCCGGGATGGCCTTGGGTATAGTACACATAGTCGTGCTTCTGAGAAAACAAATCATGGGTGCTCCAAAGAGCACCCATGATGAAAACGATTCTTAATATCTGCTTCATTGCACCACCAGTTTAACAGGCTTCGCAATGGATGTACTATGCACAAAATATATCCCCGATGGTATTGCCCCCAGGTTAATTCTAAGATTGGTTGAGGCAATATTGGTTTTTGAAAATACTACTTTCCCAGAAACATCCATTATGGTGATTTCCTCCAAATTGTCATTACTAATGATCTCGATTTGATCAACTGCCGGATTTGGGACAATTTCAAAAACTCCCGAATAAATATATTCAGATTCTTGCGAAGATCTGCCAGAGGACGAACAGGAAAATTTCTCAGTGTAGCTCCACTCATTCTTTCTTGACAATGACCGACCAAAATAAATAGCGGGTCCATATTCTCCCAAACACTGATTGGCCAGGTATTGTATTCGATCCGCCTCCTGTTTGTAGGTCGTATCACCAAGCTGGTCTTCAAGTGAATACATGATCAAATCCTTATAATCTTGCTCCAATTGGTTGGTTACATTTATTCGCTCAATATCATTCAACCAATTTTCTAATACTGTCAATCGATTGTTTGAGTAGTCATTCAATTCAGGCATTCTTTGGTCCATATAATCAAGGTACTCCTCCCAATTCTGTATGTTACCATCAGCATCATAAACGAAATCGAAATCAAACTTTAAACTTTCAGGCATGGCAGTCGACTGCAAAATCTCATCATGCAATGGCAACTGGTCCAGGACAGTTCCCTGATATGTATTGTAAAACTCGTATAAATCGTTATTATTCAATAAAGAGGGATCATCCTCTATTTTTTTCAAGACGAGCATCTTATTCCACATACATTGTCCAGGTTCTGTACTGGACTCACAATCAACCAATCCGGCATATACTTCTGCCTGATTAAAACCTCCACCGGGTAATTCATCTCCGGGATCTCCAATTGTAAAGCAGTTGAGTGGCGGCAAACTTGTACCTGTATTAAAAAACCAACCACTACCAGGATCAACTGTAGCTGGATCTTCAAACACCACTGGACGGACTTCATATCGATTATTAAACCGAGTTGAGGTAGAAGGAGATCCATCAAATCCAGCGTCAAAAGCATTGAATTTCCAAAGATTGCCTTTTTCTATTTGGGGAGCAGCATCAAGTGAAGATTGGTAAAATAATCCATGGCTTGTATTGTTCTCCATGACATTTTGCTGGTAATCTAAGTCCATGCAGGTGTTCGAAAAGTCAGCACCATTCGACGCATTGGTAAATAAATTGCACCAAACAGAAGCCTGATCCACATTGTCTACTAATAATCCGGCATTGGTGGCAACATCAGCAGTGTTATTACCTGTATAAATATTGGTTGAGGATTCCTGAAAAAAGCCATGATTGGTGCTGTTGGTTACTGTATTTGAAAGAATATCAAAGTCAGAACTGTTTGACACAGTAATTCCTCTCCAGCAGTTATCGATTATATTGTCGACATGGCTCCCGTCACTACTGCCTGAGAAAGCGTGTACAGCACCATATCCGGCAGATGACAATGTGCCACAATCATTAATTACGTTATCCTTAACTTCTGAATAATCCGAATCATAAATAACAGCAGCTTCTGGAAATAGGTCTACTTCATTGCCGTTAAAGATTAACTCATTGCATTCAGAAGTAACAGCAGCTATACCATTATTGAACTTACTGTTATATACGTGGTTGACCTGAGAATGATTAGTCAACCCAAAAATTCCAAAATCGCAATCAGCAAAATTACAATCATTAATTAATATCCAAA
>DATFJT010000119.1:0-4151 GCA_035269065.1 Saprospiraceae bacterium
GAATTTGGTTGAGAATCTCGAGTTTGGAATTATTAAAGAATCCTCCGTTCTTGATTCCCGGATTCACTGCAGTGAAATAGAATAAATTTCTACTTTTTAAAGCGTAATAGAGCCAGACGGGAACGAGGGGGGCATAAAAAATATGCATGGGCCAATATTCAAAATGTACGGTGCGATGCCAGCGATGTCGCAGCTCAATCCACAATTGTCGCCATCGATTTTCCATTTCATCGTTCAATGCTTCCGTGTAAAGCTAAAAAAGAACTACAACATGTTAGTGCAAAGTAATTCGAGGCAACCAGAAAAGAAAAAGGCCTTGTCCAAGGATGGACAAGGCCCCAAATGTAAAAACCCAAACACACCTATTTCTTAATCGTAAAGGTAAACCTATTGTTAACTTAAATCAAAATTTTGGGATGGAATTTATTATTTTTTTTCAGCATTTGTTTCTGAGTTGTGGGCAGCAAGCCATTTAATACCCTTCGCCATTCTTTCCTGTTCCTGAATTTGTATCAAATGATTCATATCCTCTACAATTTCATAGTGTACATTGTCCTTTCTTGAGAAAACCTCCTGGGCAAAATGCACATTGGCGATTGGGGCAATTCGGTCTGCCGTGCCATGCAGCAAGTACACGGGACATTTGATATCCGGCCAGATAGGTTCAATCTTTTTCAACTCTTCAGCATGAGCCATTTTTTCCTTGTTGGCCATAGACAAAAATTTGGGAAGCATCCAGTTAAACATGGGCGAATTGAACAAGTGATTGAACCACCACACAGGCTCGCTGTTCGGATCTATTAAAGCCGCACCGAGTAGTAAACCATCAATTAGATCGGGGTGCTGTGCGGCAAGCAAACCGGCCGGTGCTCCACCATAACTGTGACTTACAAGAATAATATGTTGCTCTGGCGATAATGTTTCGATGTATTTGGCCAATGGTTCTACTTGATCCTGTAAGTCGAGCGGTAAATTTCCGAAACTTGCGCTGCTGTAACCGGGGCGTTCGGCTGCAATGAGGCGAAAATGATCCAGATCGTAGTCTTTCTCATAAAAACTTAGATAATCACGTACATTGCCCGGAGAACCGTGAAGGAAGAAGACGATTGAATCCGAATTCAAATTGTTATCCAACTTGGTCAGTGGGTAGATCATACCTGGAAACTGTATGGTGTCATATTCAGGAAGGACATTGGATGTATCCGAAAGCTTTCGGTCTATGACCTCCTGGTCCATTTTGAAATCGTAAACATGTATAAATACAAGGACAGCCACCATTATGACTAAGAGCAGAAGCAGAAGGAAGCGCAGGACTTGGCGAAGTGTTTTCAATGGGGTCTCCTGGACCTATGCAGAAAAGCTGGAACCGCAACCACAGGTTTCGTCAGCATTGGGGTTATTAAATATGAACCCTCTATTTTCTAGGCCCTCTAACCAATCTATTTCCATGCCTATCAGATAAAGAGAGTGGGACTGCTGTATGACCAGGGGCATGTCCCCAATTTGAAATTGTTCGTCCCCGTCTTTTTTCTCATCGAAACCTAACAAATACTGGAATCCGGAACAACCACCTCCTTTGACACCTATGCGCAAGACATAATCATCGGGTATATTCTGAGCATCTTTGATCATTCTCAATTGCTCCAAAGCAGTTTCCGTAATCTTAACAGGTCCTTTATCTACAGTTGTGGCTGACATATTTTACTCGTTTTTAAGGGAAACGTAAATCTAAGAATTATGGTTCACATCCACCTAAAAAATGGGCATAGACTGCATATTTGATTACCTTTGAAAAAAAATCTGCATGAATTCCTGGTGGATCTCCATAATTGAATTTCTTAAGATTATCCTTCCACTCGTTGTGTTGTATTATCTCCTTAAAATGGTGATGAAAAGGCAATACCAGAGTTTGGTCGCGGTACTCAATTCTAAGCGACAGGAAAATCAGGCCAGTTTTCAACTTCAATCCAGGCTGCAGGCACTTGAGAGACTGTCCTTGTACATTGAACGCATAGAGTTTCAAAGTCTGATCTATCGATTGAATGAACCGGGCATGAGGGTCGGCCAATTGTATTATGCCATGCTTATTGCTTTGCAGGAAGAATTGGAGCACAACATAACACAGCAACTGTATGTCTCCGATCAATTGTGGCAAATCATCAATTCAGCACGGGACCATCAAATCCGGATTTTAGGTGAACTCAAATCCGAATTATCAGATGATCAGGATGCAAGAAAGTTAATGGAGCGCATCAATGCCTACACGGCCCAGAGCCAGGATCGTGTCATGAATACTGCAAGACAAGCAGTGAAAGAAGAAGCCAAAATGTTGTTATGATCAATCAAAAATTTCTTCTCTTACTCCTCTCTTTCATTCTTTTATTTTCTTGTGGCAGAAAGCTTCAAATTCAGTCTGTAGAGGCTGAGAATATTGAGGTAAATAGTGATGTTCCTAAGGTGCAAGATGAGGAAACCCGCCAATTGAATGAAAAAATTAAGCCTTATCGTGACAGCCTTGATAATAGTATGAACGAGGTGCTTGCTGTAGCTTCAGTATCTATGGAATTGCGAAGGCCAGAGAGTCTCCTGGGCAATTTCGTTGCAGATTTAATGGTGGAGGAATTCGAGGAGGCCACTGGAAGGGAGGTAGATTTGGCTGTGACGAATTATTTTGGATTGCGCATAGCTGTCTTGGATTCCGGAGTCATCACGCGACGGGACGTATATGAACTCATGCCTTTTGATAACACATTGGTATTGGCTACGGTAGATTCTGCAGAACTTAAAGAGCTTTTCAAGCACAGCCTTTCTTCTGGTGGATGGCCCGTGAGCAAAGATGTACAAATTATACAGGAAGGAACTGATGTGACTGTACTCATAGGTGGGAGGTCGATCAGATCCGGAGAGAGTTACCATATTCTTGTGAATGACTACATGGCTTCGGGTGGAAGTGATTGTACTTTTATGCTTGATTGGGATAAGAAAGAATACCCCTTTCTGCTGCGTGACCTGATCATAGAGCACTTGCAGGAAGAGCAGGCAGCAGGAAACACCATTCATCCGGAACTGAGTTCTCGAATTGTACGCTTTGAATAAGACCCAATCGAAATGAATCGCAGAGATTTTATTTTGAATACAGGTAAAGCAGGCCTCCTGCTCGCAGCGGCGGGAATACCGTGGAGCAAAAGCCTTGCTTCGAATGCTGATTTTGGCAAGTTGACCATTCTGCATACCAATGATACCCACAGTCGCATTGACCCCTTTCCCTCCGACCACCCGCTTTATTCTAATTCAGGGGGAGTATTGAACCGCTTAAAGCTGCTTAAGAAAATAAGGTCTGAAGTGGAGCATCATTTACTTTTTGATGCCGGGGATATTTTTCAGGGGACACCCTATTTTAATTTGTTCAAGGGAGAAATCGAAATGAAAAGTATGACCGCACTGGCTTATGATGCAGCTACCATCGGAAATCACGACTTTGATGCCGGGGTGGATGGTCTGGCGAAACAGCTGAAGCATGCTGACTTTCCTATGGTCAATTGTAATTACCGCCTGGAGGACACGACATTGAGCAGTAAAACCAAAGAGTATGAGATTTTTGAGCGCGACGGTTTGCGAATAGGTGTTACCGGGGTAGGTATTGAATTGGAAGGACTGGTTGGACCTGATTATTTCCGGGGAGTCCTGGTTGAAAGCGCTGTAGATCATGTCAACCGAGTGGCTGGGCATCTCAAGCGGGAACGAAACTGCCATTTAGTCGTGGTATTGTCGCATCTCGGTTATGCTTATCAGCACAATAAGATCAGTGACGTGAGCTTGGCACCATTAACAGAACATGTCGATGTGATTATTGGTGGACATACGCATACCTTTCTTAAGCGACCAGTGGTCCTGAAAAACAGGAAAAAAGAGCCGGTGTTGGTAAACCAGGTCGGGTGGGGCGGATTGGTTTTGGGACGCTTAGACCTCAGTTTTGAGCGCAACACAAAAAAAATCTGTTATTACTGTAAAAATGAATATGTTTCGCTGCCTGTATCCTGACGGTGATCTTATTTTTAACCGTTTACCAACATAAAGCTGGATGATTATTGTCTTTTTTATTCATATATAAATCCTTGACAATCATATAAAAATTATTTAATTTCTGTTAA
>DATFJT010000120.1:0-5222 GCA_035269065.1 Saprospiraceae bacterium
GGACTTTCGTCGATTTTAAAATGGCACTGCGTAGTACTATTGCTCAGCTGTTTTGGCTTGTTGAAAGGGCAGACAAGTGTAAGCAGCAGTGAGGACAGCATTGCCTTTGCTGTGAATTTGGATGAGTTCGTAGTGACCGCCCAGGTGGAGCCCACCCATTACAGCAAGGCCATCCATAAAATAGAGGTTATTACCAAAGAGAATATGCGTCAGAGGGGCGTGGTCAATGTGGAACAGGCTTTACAGGTGGCTCCTTCCATTCGCATTTACCAGGATCCCATCCTTGGCAGTTCCATTCGAATGCGTGGTATTTCATCGAGGAATGTGGCCATCATGGTGGATGGCGTGCCGGTTATTGGCCGACAGGATGGAGCCATTGATGTTTCGCAGCTCTCCACTCAGAATATTGAGCGCATTGAGATCGTGGAAGGCCCCCTCTCCAATATTTACGGGAACAATGCTGCCGGGGGCGTGATCAACATCATTACCCGCAGAAATCGATCCAGGGGAATCAATGTCAATTTGGAGTCTCAGCTGGAGTCTATCGGGCAACAGAACCACCAGGCCAGCCTTGGTTATGCATGGAAGGACTGGACCTTTCAGACGCACGGGCGCTATTTTGAGTACGATCAATTCCCTACTGACAGTTTGCGGCTTACTTCGCAAAGAGTCCTGGACGATGGAACCAGCATTACAGAGACACCATTTCCCTTCAATCCCAAAACGCAGAAGAGTGGGGGTGCGTCTTTGCGTTACGATTTGGATGAGAATGGTCATTTTCTTGCCAAATACGATTACAATCGAGAAGATGTGCAGGATTTTGCGCCCATTCGACGACCTCAGTTCAGACCATATGCCAATGACCGTTTCTATCAGACGATAAGATCAGACGCGAGCTTGTTTTATAAGGACCAACTGGGGGATTGGTTTGTAGATGCGACATTGGCCAGAAATGATTTTCAGCGGATTGCAGAGGAAAAGAGATTCTACCTGGAAACGGAATCATTTGACAGCTTGCTCCAAACAGCTGATACGACAAAGTTCAATTTGATTTTCGGTCGTCTCAATCTGGCGTACCAGTTGAATAAACAATGGCTTATTACAGCCGGATACAATTATTCACGGGAGGAAGGAAGAGGGGATCGCATCCTGGATCGCAGTCGCCCCGACAGCACCACTTCTTCATTTACGGAAAATTCTCCCTATTTCGACCTTCGTTATGAGCCCCGAGGGAATTTCAGTATGTCCATGTCGGGTCGCTACATTATACATAGCGCCTATGACAATCGTTTTACTCCTGCCCTACAAATGAAGTGGAACCCGGGTGAGAAATGGTCGGTGCGGGCAGGCTACGCCCAGGGCTATCGGAGTCCCTCACTCAAGGAGTTGTACCTCGAATTCATTGACATTAACCACAACATCATTGGTAACCCCGAACTCATGCCTGAGATATCACATGATCTTCAGTCCACGGTGGCTTACAATATATCAGAGGACTTAAGTCTTGAATTCAATGCTTTTCGTACCATTATCGAGGAACGCATTCAATTGATCGAATACGAGACTTTGAAATTCCGATACGACAATGTGGACGCCTACAGTGTGTATGGTTTTCAACCCGGACTTTCTTATCGTTTGGGAAATTTGAATGTCCAGTCTTCTGCAAGCTTATCTTATTGGACGACAAATGTCGATGCAGAGCAAGCCCCTCAATATGGGGAGGTATTTGACATGAACAGCACCCTGAATTACGATTGGATTAAAACAGGTATTGTTTTCAATATCAACCACAGGTATGTCGGTGAACAACCTATCTATCGCCTGGAAAACGAGGAGGTGCAGGTGAGAACGATTGAATCTTATCAAATGGTCGATGCCAGCCTTTCCAGGCCTTTTTGGAACGATCGTCTGAATATTACACTGGGAGTGCGAAACCTGACAAATGTTCAAAATACGCAGGTGTCAGGAGGCAGTGCCGGAGGTGCCCACAGCCCGGTGGGACAAAATATGATTAGTCCCGGGCGCAGTTATTTTGCGGGGATCTCATTGTCACTTGGGAACAACCCGTAATCAGGGGATTTTCAGCCCGCTGCTCTCTTCGAAAAACCGATGGAGGACAATCATTTGATCCCGGCTCCATCTTTTGCCGAACCAGGCCACGATGTAAAGGGTAAAAAAAGCGATGATCAATACAGGTAAAAGCCAGAGAATCGCCCCTGACTGACCGAGGGACTTATTGGAAAACCCGATGATGGAAACGATCATAGTGGCAAAGCCGAGAATGGAATAGAAAAAAACGATCATGGTCCAGACAGCAGGTCTGGGTCCCATCAATCCGCTCACCATGGTGCCTCCGTCATCTTTTTTTTCCAGGCTGAAATTCATTTGAGGAGACCAGAAATGGATGTCTTCTTCAGGGAGAGCCAACATGCCGTATCCGTGATGCGCATGACCCCGGCAGGTGGATGAGCTGTCCAGTGCCTTACTGATTCGCGACTGTATTTCCTCTATACTGAGATCGGTTTCGAATTCGAAACGAGGCCGAATTTCGTAAATAGGTATGTGCTCTTCGTCCAAATGATGTTGCATAGTAGATTCCCATGATGAATGCTTCTTCCAATTTACAATTTTAATGGCTATTACAGCGCCAGGAATTTTTACAGCATTTCCAAAGCGGCTGAAAACAGTTCTTTGTCTTCGGCAGAAAGCGAAAATCCGCCTTCCCTGTACTGCATTTCATTGCGATAAAGCGGCATTTCTGCTACAATGCGTGCCTGCAGTGCCTGGAGACTGTTGCGCAAGGAGGCCATGGCGTATTGACCACGTGGGCTGCGAGGAGTCAGCGTGATGGGCAGGACTGGTTTTTCATGTAATTCTCCGTTGGTCCGCAGCCATTCCAGTCCATTTTTGAGGCAGGCGGGGATGTTGTGGAGGTATTCGGGGGTGGAGATGATCACAGCCCCGGATTGTCTGACCAGGGATCGGAACTTTTCTACCTTATCGGGGATTGGGCTTTGATCCATATCCGGCTGGTAGAGGGGTAGATTGGGCAATTGGTCGTACAAATTCCAGTTGTATTCCGGAAATGCTTCAGCTACCGCTTTCAGCAGTTGGGTATTGCTGGATGGATGGCCTGCAGAGCCTGAGATGGAGAGGATCATAGTTTGCTGCTTTCATTCTTTTAAAAGGGGGTCTAATTGTTTTAATACAAAAAACTTAATTCTGTGTTCTACAAGATAAAGTCTAGTAGCCTTTTATACCAAATGCGTTATTCTCTGCAACGGATCCATTGGTTCGAGCTGGAATTACGTGCTTCTGGGTAGGAAAAAACAATTTCTGATGCTTTCTGACGACAATTCCTTGGATGGGGATCCAAAATGTAAGACAGTGTTCTCAGAATGAAAACTTTTTTATCTTTGAATTGTGAAAAGGATTTTTGCCAAACGCACTTTACGAGAATTCTGGGAAAAACAACCTGATGCGAAGGAATATCTTGAAACCTGGTATGAAACAGTTAAAAGAGCAAAATGGCAAAGACCCAATGATATAAAACAATTTTATGCATCGGTAAGTATTCTAAAGAACTCAAGAGTAGTTTTTAACATTAAAGGAAACAATTATCGCCTGATCGCAAGGATCAATTATGAAAAACAATGGTTGTTCATACGTTTTATAGGAACACATAGTGAGTATGACCAAATAGATGCGAATAATATATGAGCTTCAAGATCATTAAAACAGAGAAAGAGTACAGTCAGGCCCTTGCGCGTCTTGATGAAATTTTTGATTCTTCTCCGGAATCAGAAGATGGGCAGGAGGCAGAGTTGCTTGCCTTATTGATCGAAAACTATGAAGATGAGCACTACAGGATTGATCTACCGGATCCCATTACGGCCGTTAGAATAAGAATGGAAGAAATGCAATTGAGGCAGAAAGACCTCGTTGGCATCGTAGGTTCAAAAGGAATTGTTTCCGAAGTTCTCAATAAAAAAAGACGTTTGACACTTCGTATGATTAGAAATTTATCTGAACACCTGAATATTTCACCAAGCATTCTGATCCAGGAATATCAATTGAAATAAGAATGCTTTTTGGTTTTCATCTGGACAGTCAGTGGGCTTTCACCCACCGTTACAAATATTTCGCCCTTCCGGGGCTGTTTTTGGTTGCTTTGGTTTTTTAAGTTACCGGATTGAAACTAGTTCGGCGTAGCTTGCAGCTACGCAAGGGAAATAGAAGCTAAAATTAGAAAACAGATCCTGATAAGGTGTGCTTGCCTGTCTGTTTAAGAGCCCGTTCAGTCCAGGGTCCCGTTTCCTGGCATGCCTGTAGATTGTCGGAATCACAGATTTTTTATGATGTCACAGATGACTCAGATTTTTCTATAGGAGGATTCCTTCCAAGGGGCCTTGCGTGCTTGCCCGTTTAGTTGAGGGCCTGTATGGGGCCTCTTGCACTATAATCCATCGGATATGTCGCCCTTTCAGGGCTTTTTTTTCTTTTGCTTGGCTTTCGGTGGGCTTTCACCCACCGTTGTGGAATGACGCCCTTTCAGGGCTTAGATTTCTCGGCAATTGGCTGAGGAATGAAGCTTGATTTTAGTCTGAAGCTTTCCCGTTCGGTGTAGCTTGTAGCTACGCAAGGAAAACAGAAGTCAAATATTAGAATACGGCACCTTCCAAGGGGGCTCGCCCCCTTGCATAAGAATCCACCAGTTATTTCGTCCCGCTAGGTCTGTTTTTTAAGCGAAAATCCTCAACCCCTGTGGAATGACTGCGTCAATGCTGCGCATTATTTACCCTGTGAAATCCCGAAGGGGGCAAAGCCATTTTACCCCGTGAAATCCCGAGGGGGGCAAAGCCATTTCACAGGGTAAACAGGGTGAACAGGGTGAACGGGGCAGGCCTCAATCTCAACCTGAACACTCAACCTCAATCCTCACTGCACCACCACCCGACCACTCTTCACAGACTGTCCTTCGCTGCTAATGTCGTAGAAATACATGCCGGACTGTAAATCATAGACCGGAAGTCGATATCTGCGCTGACCCGAGTGCATGTCTATCTGTCTTTGCATCTGGCCGAAGGCATTGCGCAGGACAAACTTCCCTGAAAAGTTCTGGATATTTCCTATATCTATCTGCAACACCTCACTGACCGGATTGGGCCAGAGCAATATTCGCATGCCTGTGTCTAAGATGACTTCTTCGCTATTAGTAAGAG
>DATFJT010000121.1:0-2081 GCA_035269065.1 Saprospiraceae bacterium
AGAATCAGTTCCAGCGCCAGGCTCTTTCTGCGAATGCTATCCTTATCCTCGTGATCGAAACCAAATACTTTCGACAGAAATTCAGTAAAAGGAGACTCACCTATTGCAAACTCTTTACTCTGCTCTCGTTTCATTCTTATAGTTGTAGAAAATACTAATATAGGCGGCATCTAATGCAGCTGTCACGATGCACATGCTGATTAAAAACCAGTCATTAAAGTGCAGAATGCAAAAGAAACTGATCAACAAGGTGCCGATGCCCTTTAACCATGCAGCTGGAAGGGAAAATATACCTGGATTCTTCATTCTCAAAAAAAGAGATATGTACAATGCAGACATCAAGACATTAAGCACATATCCTGAGTAGGCTCCCATATGACTCAAAGGATAATCATACCTTCCAATGTAAAAATATAAGATAAAGAAGCTGGCAGTCAATCCCCCTATGAGTAAATATGGATGGGATGCTTTTGGCATGCTCATCAGCTGTTTGTAACCATAACGAAAAATGGCGTAAAGTATAAAGCAATCTAAAAAGAACCAGATGCGATACCCCCATACATACAAGGAGCCCATATCGGTCATATAAACCCAACTCCACAAAAACTCCCAGGCGAAATTGGCACAAATGGCAATCATAGGAATTTCTACGAAATCTTTTTTTCGAAAGTTATGGATGACAATAAAATAGACAAATACCCACATCAAACAACCAATGGCAAAAAGAGCGTGCTCTGTTCCCGTGTAGTCCCTTAAATTAAAAAGTGAATCCCACATGTTATTTTAGTTTGAACAAGCGATGAACCCAATAGGTGATAAGATGGAGTATTTTCCACAAAATGGGGACTTCGTCTCTCCATTGCTCGCCTTTGTTGTAACGTTTTTTATCAAGCCATCTCAAGGGGGCTAAAATATTTGGTTCGTGCATCTTCCAAATTTTACATTTTGCAGCATCCGATTTAAAGTCAGATAGAATACAATTGACAGCCCGGCGTGCCGCCTCATTGGCGCCTTCCATGGTTGCAAGATCTGTATTGGTTCGCACATAATCTGAGGCGAGGTACAGATTTTTTACGTTGCAATAGGCTTCAGGCCTCAAACTCCAGGTATTAGCAGAATTGACCAGAAGTTTTTCTTCGTTGTGTTCTTTTACTTTACCGCCATGCCGCTCAGGTACAATATCGTCGTCGAGATAAGTATGAGAAACAATCATGCTTTTGTCGAGCACTACATTTCCATCAATATTCAGCGATTGACACATTTGATTCCATACCTCATCAATTATTTCTTCCCGTAAGCAATCTCTGGCCCTTTTTCCATTCAATCCAGGCGTGTTCCAATCTGATACATCCACTGAAAGTATGCCCTTGACCCTACCGTTTCCGTACTCCTCAATATCAAAGCCCTCCCAAAATTGAAGCTGTGAAATCGCGGTAACAGCCCATGGAGAATCCAGGAATATTACGTGGCCATTTGTCAATTTTACATCGCGGTCCAGATAAAATTGGATTCCGTTCATCCAGTTGACACTTTTTGATAGTGGAATTAGATTTTCTAGTGTTTTATCGATTTTCACAAGGGATTCATTGACAAGGGGTGCCATCCGTTCTACTGGTAAGCAGCTAATGTACGCATCGGCGACAATTTCCCTTTCCTGGCCATTTTCACTTTCGACCAGAACAGACTTGATGCTATGGCTGTTGACATCTGCCTTGATCTCTCTCACGGTATGACCGTGATGATATTGAACTCCTTTTTCCGTGAGGTATTTATACCATGGATTCAACCAGGCATCATTGGTCGGAGCGTTTAGTACGCGATCCGCTTGCGTTTCCGGATCTGTCATGAGGAATATCAGTTGAAGTAGGATGTCTCCCCCTGTTTTTGTGCTCATCAAAGTGGGCTGAGCAGCAACGAGTGTGTGGGTCAGCCCTCCAACAAAGTATTCCTGGTAAGGACAACGAGCTACCTCATGCCCTGTGCATTGCCGGTCTGCTTCAGTATATTGCCACCAACTGATTTTTTCATAATACTGACGACGTCGCTCATAGCAACTTGTCATCAATTGCCAGAGCTTGTGT
>DATFJT010000122.1:0-14485 GCA_035269065.1 Saprospiraceae bacterium
ATCCTACCATCGCGCCTACAACAAACTCTTTCTCAAATCCAGCGGATCGCTGCCTGACAAATTGAAGGCAAAGGTGACGCTCCGGAGATAATTGCCTCCCATTTCATCCAAAGCATTCCGTACATCTTTTGAATGGGCTACGGGGAAGAATACCTGGAAAGCCCCATCGGCATAGTTCAGCATAAATCCTCCGCTCCAGAATACTTCATCCAAGTCTGAATCAGGAGCGGCTCGAAAATAACCCAGGTCAAAATAAATCTCCAGGGGTAAGAGGGCCGGCAATTTAAATGGCAAGTCAGATCTCAAATGCAGCGAAGCGGCAAAATCGTTGGATAATCCCAGGTTATCGTTGCTATTGGGCCATTGGTTGATCGGAAGTTTGAATTCCGGTCCGCGGGTGGTGCTGACTGCACGGGCCAAAAGATCAGATCGCTCCGTTCTGGCGAAGAATACATCGTCAAAGGCATAGTCAGACAGGGCGTGTTGGTTGAGGGCAATGTTGGCCCCATTGAATTGAATGGGATTGTTTACTATCCCGGACTCCCGCGCATCATTGACTATAAAATAGGAGGCAAAAAGGCTGGCACGGAAGAATTTATTCTTTTTGTACTGGTATTTTCTTGTGGTTTTAGCGCTTAGCTTGAGGTACTCATTAGAACTGAAATTACGGTTTTCAAAATCCTGGTACTCCAGTTCCATCCATAAGTTCTTGGGTTGAATGGCATGATTATCGCTCCATTTGTACTTGGCACGGTAAATGGTATTGTCCACCGAGACGGTACCAGGGTTATTGAGATCCTGTCCAAGAGCTACCTCTTCCCGTTGTAAATGAATCGCCTCAAATTTCACCCAGGATTGTCGAGGGGTTCCTGCCTTTGGGATAAAATTGAATTTCACAAAAGGGTTCCATCGATTGTAAGCCAGATGGTCATCATCAAGAATCGGAGGATCCGCATAATTGAAGCGTCTAAAGTTTAAGCCCAGATCCAGACCCTGAATGGTAGTTGAATGCCAGTTGTGATGGTAGCGCACTGTGCCTACTCCAATGACATCATTGGAGCCCATACCATACATGGGCAATAAAGCAAACTCAAAAGGCCGTTGGATCATTCCGATGTTGTGCACACCCAGGCCCAGCATGATTTTGTCATAGTAATTCCATCCTCCTGTAGGCAACACGAATAACTGGTTTTCCTCGGGATTGGCCAGCCTGCTCAGTAATTGTACTTTGAGTGGCTCTGTTCCGGGCAAGAACTTTTTCGTATCCCAGTAATTGTTGCTTCGACGTACGTCAAGGGTCCAAAGCAGCGGGTCCAGGGTGATCTGATCGATCTCTTTCTCCAACTGCACCACTTTCTTCTTATCAAAACCATCCAGCCACTGCATTTTTTTCTCTTCCTCTTTCTCAAAACCGAGCGGAATTGGAGCAGGAATTTCTCCCTTGTTCCGGATTTTGGCTTCTCCTGACTTTTCATCGTAGTCAGCGATCTTGTAGTCGATGTGCTTATTGCTGCCGATGAGGCCATCGAAAAACCAGGACAGGTCCTCCCCGGCTTTTTGCTCAAAATAATTCCTGAAATCCTCAGGTTGCGGGTGGTGGAATTTCCACTCTTCGTAAAAATCCTGCATGATGCGATCGAAGCGTTCCGTCCCCAGGTAGTTTTGAAGATATTTAAAGGCCTGAGCAGGTTTCTCATAACCACCAATGAAATAATTGATTTCACTGTTGAATTTATTGGAGTGGGTGGTGGGCGCCTGGTCTGCCCGGTCGCGCATTTTGTAGAGCAGGGCGTAGTCTGTTGTAGACAGGGGACTGTGACCTTTGAGAATGGGTGGTAGCGCCATCAAGGGTTTGCCGGGATAATACTCGTCCATATACCGGTGGTCGTAGTAAGAATTGATGCCTTCGTCCATCCACACATGATCGCGTTCATTGAAGGCGAGAATGCCGTAGAACCAATTGTGTCCCACCTCGTGGGTGATGACGTTGTCCAGTGCCGCAGCATCTCCCATGAGGCCAATGACAGTGATCATGGGATATTCCATACCTGCCCCGGCACTGAGGGCGCTTTGGACGGCTGTTGCCTGGGGGTAGGGATAAGTCCCTACTTTCTCACTGTAGAATTCAACGGAGCGATTGACATAATTGATGGCGTCTTTCCACAGCTCAATTTCCTGGTTGGTGAAAAATACCCAGGTGTCGCGGTCTCCGTCTTGTATGGTGACAGTATCGCGAATCACATAAAAGCGCTTGTCTGCAAACCAGGCAAAATCATGGACGTTTTCCGCCTTGTAGGAGATGGTCTTCATTTTGTCCGCGCTTTTGGGAAAAGGGTGATTGGAGGACTTTGGATTGGTCGCCAGTGTGTCCAGGGTTTCCTGCATGCGACGATTGAGAAATTCGTACTCCGATTCTTCTTGTAAGGTGCCGGTAGCTGCGACGACGTAATTCTCAGGCAGCGTAATCTCCACCTCGTAATCTCCAAATTCTGAGTAAAACTCTCCGATGTCCAGGTATGGCATGGGATGCCATCCATCCTGATCGTAGACTGCCGGTTTGGGAAACCATTGCGTG
Organism: Saprospiraceae bacterium; assembly: GCA_035269065.1. GTDB lineage: Bacteria > Bacteroidota > Bacteroidia > Chitinophagales > Saprospiraceae > DATFJT01. Next base: position 2,576 of record DATFJT010000122.1, read on the forward strand.
AGTTGGTAGGAGGTGCCCACCCTGCCAAGTCGTGAATAGGAGACCGGGATATCTAATAAAAAGGGGGTTGATATCGTGCAGGACTGACCGGGAAGTAGTGGTTGAGAAAGCTTGATTTTTGCAATGTCAATGAATTCCTCATCCAGTGCCCAATCGATCCGGGAGCCGTTGATTGAGAAGTCGAGGCTGTCCAACATCCCTCTTTCCTCTTCTTTGGCAAAGTAAAAATCGGTGTTTTTCATTCTCAGTTTCTGCTGAGTGAATGCCGTGTTTCTGTCCTTGTAGGCATTGGGCCAGAGGTGCATATAGATGAATGAGAGCGTATCCGGGGAATTGTTGAAGTACTCCATATTGATCTGCCCGTGCAAGTGGTGAGCCTCATCGTCAAGTTGGCATTGGATGGATACGTCTACGCGCTGTTGAAAGGGTCTTTGTGCTCCTGCATAGAAATGAATAAGTACGAACAGGATGGTGATAATCAATGAGTGCCTCATTTCTATTTTTTTATTGAAGTTATGAAGCTTGTTTTTCAAAGTTTTATTTTTTCGATGATCTTTTTCGGATTTTCTGCTAAATGATATAAAAAATAGGATTGAAGAGCAGTACTTTTCTCATTCGAATAACAGAGCATCTCTCAAAGCTTCCTACTCAGGCGCACTGTTCCCGGTTTTTCCAAATGATGTATTTCTATCATTTTTTATCTGGAATGAGAATTGGCTTTTCGTGGACATACAAGATCAGATGTGGGGCATTTTTGAAGTTTTCAGGGAGAAGCGGGTTCATTTTTTCTCCGTCCAGCTTCTCAGGCTTATATTAAAATTAAACAGAATATCAGTCGTTTAATCAAAAGTAAGTAAGTATACATATGAAAACAAAGCTAATTGCCTTTGTCCTGGTTATCGCCTTCATTCAAGGCAATGCCCAATCAAAATTGCCCATTGCAAGTATCATCCAGGAGAATCAAATTACGGACTTCAAGAGTCAAAAGCTAATCCTGATTGACTTTTGGGCTACCTGGTGTGTTCCGTGTATTCCAGCTGCACGTCAACTGGAAATATACCAGGAGCAATTAAAAGAAGAAGTCTACATGATCGGACTCTCAGATGAAAATGAGTATAAAATAAGACGTTTCCTTGAGAAACAAGATCTTCGAATGGCGATTTACCAGGATGATAATTTTTATAACGTCAATAAGTTTGACGTGCAATACAGGCCTTATTCTGTTCTTTTGAATGCGGAAGGGAAAATGATCTGGGCCGGAAGACCTTCTGATCTGAATGTCGAAATGCTGAGAAATTTTGCAGACAGGCAGGGAAATTATTTCAACGGCCTGGGCGACATTTTTGAATTTAGAGACCATACGCTGGGAAGTACGGGTTTTTCCAGTATTGACACCTCAGCTATTTTTGCCGAGTCTTTACCTGAAGGAACATCCCCAAATGCATGGGTTAAAACGGACTCCAGGATCTACTTTGAGGGAAGTCTTGATTACTTGTATAGTAAAATATTGGGATTACCCGTGTCAAGTATTAAGACAGAGGTAAGTATTAAGCTCAGGTTTGGGGCGGATGCAGAAATTTGGGCCAATAACAAGAATTTAATTATCGAATATCTCAATGGTCGATTTAATCTGATCATTGAGCGGCGTATAGAAAAGATTCAGGTAAAGGAACTCAAATTAGTAAATCGTTCCCTTTTGTGGGACACCAATCAAATCGACTGGGGAGAAAATCAGGGTAATAATTATATCATAGGTGACCAGCGTATTGAGGCGGACAACCTGAGCATTTCAGAAATTAGTGTCTTGCTGAGCGAATTGAAGAACGAGACATTTATTTACAGGGGTGGAGATAATAAGAAATACGACTGGAGCTTTCATTATAATTTTGAAAACTTAATGAAAGAGGAGTTGCTTTATCAGTTCGGAATAGAAATTATTCCGGGTGTTCTGGCAGACATTGAAATGGTCAAAATAAAAAACAGCAATTCTTAACGAATTGCTGTTCTTGTTTTCTAGCTGAAAAGATTTAGAAAAATTACTTGGCAGTAATGATTCTAAATTCGGTTCTTCTGTTTTTCTGATGTTCGGCCTCAGAGCATTCAACACCGTTTCCACAACGATTCACCAATTGGGTTTCTCCAAATCCCTTGGCAACAAGTCTTTCTCTTGCGATGCCTTTGTTCACAAGATAATTGACAACAGACTGTGCTCTCTGCTGCGACAGTGCCATATTGTATTCGTCATTACCGCGAGAATCAGTATGTGATCTCAGTTCTATCATGAGCCCTTCTTTTTCTCTCATCAGTTCCAATAAGCTATTGTCTATTATGCGCTTGGACTCGGACGTTAGTCTGGCACTGTTAAATTCGTAAAGGATAGGGAGCAGGTTGTTTACTCCAACTAAACCACAGTCTACCTCTTCCCATACGGCCATACCGCCTTTTTCAACCAACTTCGTGATTGTCACATCCTTAGTCACCGCAGGGATAATTTTCTCCACCACTTGTGCCTCTTCTTTGATCACTTTTTTAGTGATGGTTGCGTATTCTTCCGGAATCGTAATTTCTTCTACTCTGGCAGGTGTTTTTACCACCTGTTTCTTATAAGTTGCATTTTCTCTTGGAATGGCCTCAGGTTCCGTACTGGCATCCGCATTGATTTTTTTCAGCGGAACAGTTTGTCTTCTTTCAGGGTACTCAACGAAACAGGCAACCATACAGTCCTCTTTGTTGACGGATGGACAGTCTTCCAAAATTTTGTATTCCCAGCGTCCAGTTTCCGGGTATACCACAAATTCTTTGGCGTCATCGACAAAGCTAGCCGGTATGACATTGAGCTTCTCTGCTTCTTCTTTCGAAATATATTCTATTTCTATAGTTTCGTAAACCGCAGGAATGACTTTGAGTTCCTTGGACGCTTCTTTAACCAAAACTTCTTCTGTAATGGTCTCGTATACAGGGGGTACAGTTTCCAATACCGTGTATTCGGGCTTCACAATAACAGTCTCCGTTATTTCCTCGAACTTGTCCGGGATAATACATTTTACATAACACTTACCGGGTTCTGCTTCTTTGGGTAGATCTTGCGCATCAAGACCCAGAGCAGCCAACAAGAATAGAGCTGTGAGGGCGAAATAGATTTTTTTCATACAATTACTTTTTAAAGTTGACCTTAAAGATAAAGGCTTTGCATTTAAAACCAGTAATTACAATGATTTAATTGGAAATAAGAAAAGTTTAAATACGGATTAAAATAACAGCGCCTTTACTTCCCATGGGATATGCGTAAAATGGAATAGCACAGATGACAGGACCAAAAAAGGAAGGAAAAACGATAAGGGCTATGTTTCAGCATGATTTACACTCTTGCTGCTGAAAAGCCAGACTTTAGATTAGAAGGATTTAGACTCTTAAGAGTTTCTATATTCCTTTTTTGATCTACGTTCTGAAGGGTACTGACTCATTCCGTCATTGCTGTCAGTCGCGAAAGAGGTCATTTTGATCTGTGATGTTAAATAAATTGATTTGCCAGATGCCTGGCAAATCAATCATTCATCCTAACCGGCCTGTAGCTTCAATTCCAATCCGATCTCATCGTGTATCAATTTGTCTTTGATGGTCCCAATGGTGCCGGATTTGTATTTGATACCCCACTTGGTGCGGTCAATGGTAAACTTCGGTGTATTGGCCATAATTTTACCTCCATCCTGCTTGACCATTGCCGGAAAACTAATATTGAGGGTAGTATCTTTTATGGTCATATTACCTGAAATAATATGGTTGTAATCCTCCCCTTCTTCAGCCTTGAGCGCTGTAATTTGAAACAATGCCTGTGGATGGTTTTCTACGTCAAAGAAATCAGCTGATTTCAAATGGTTTTCGAGTTTTTCCTTCCCTTCTTCAGGTTTTAAATCCTGATCCTCAAGGGATCTTAGGTCAATAATGAATTTTCCTCCGACGATTTCATCATTTTCATTGACCTGGAAATTGCCTGCGATGTCTTTAACGACGCCGTGATGTTGCCCAGTAGGCTTGGATCCCGTCCACATGACCACGCTTTCGTCAGGGTTAATATTGATGTTGGTAATTTCTCCTGATTTTTCCTTAACTGTTTCTTTTTCAGAGGTTTCTGTTTTCTCCCCTTCAGGCGCTTTGGAGCAGGAGGTGGCGAAAATGAAACTTGACAATAATAAGAGCACGAGAATTCTGTTCATAGCTAAAGCTGATTTGTGATTAAAAAATTAATTAACTTTCGACAAACATAAGAACTATGCCGGTCTTCAAAAGTTTCCTTTTTCTGTCAGTATTCTTGTCCCTTTGTGTTTTTGCAGGGGCACAGGATTGTCTGGTTGAGAATGTTGAAGTCAGAGATCTCCGACATGACAGGGCGCTTTTGGCGTGGAGTTTTGCTGAGGGTGAGGATTTTGACATTACGATAGAATACGATTCTGCAGACTTCACGCCGGGAAACGGGCTTACACGAAATACTGCGGACAGCTCATTTCTATTAACTGGTTTAAGGGAAAATTTCACTTACGAATTTTACCTCAACTACACATGCGCAGTGAGCAATACCCCTGTTCAGGCAGGCCCATTTCAGTTCACCACGCGGTTTGCCCGAGATGGCAGTGTTGCTGAGGTTTTGCCCATGTTGTCCGGCTGTAACCTATCTCCTGATTCCGTTCGATTTTTATTGAGAAATGAGGGGGGCTTACCGATGTCTTTAGTGGAGGTCAACTACCGTTTAAATGATCGTGGCATGGATCCCGAATATCCCGTAGATGGTTTGTACACTGGCTTGTTGGGCACGGACAGTTCTGATATTTACGCATTTGATTTTCCCAATGTTTATTCTGAGCCTGGGGATTATGAATATGAAATCTGGATTTCCTGGGACCGGGACCAAAACCCGTTTAACGACACTGCGCGCTATCTGGTGACCAATGCGCCGGTTATTGAGGCCCTGCCGTACAGTTGGGATTTTGAGGAATGGTCTGGGGGCTGGCACGCGGATGCGCTGAATTTAGACAGTGCTTTTTGGCAAAGACGAGGCAGCGAGCCGGAGGTGGCCGCTTTTGATGGCAATTATGTCTGGGGAGGACGGGATTCATTTCGTCTTGAAGAGCAAATTGTTTCCTCCTTACTTAGTCCATGCTATGATTTCTCAGCCCTCGATAATGACCCGATAATTCATGTGGCTTTGTACTCGGATAATTTTCTTAGTAGTGACCATGTCCTGTTACTGGAATACACCTTAGACGGCGGAGACAACTGGAACCGCATTCCCCGATCTGAAATTTCAGTTAATTGGAATACGGGCAGAAATAATGAAGTGTGGAATCGCCCCATTGAACCGGGGAATTGGAGCATTGCAGAAACACTGGTACCTGGACTGGCAGGGAAAGATCAGGTTCAATTCAGATGGCAGTACTTTCGGGTAGCCAATGCCACTGGTGATGGGTGGTTGCTGGACAGGGTTGAAATTACAGAAAGCCAAAATACAGATGTCGCGCTGAGTCCCATCATCGATGCGCTAAACCTCAATTGTAGTGAAAACTTAATCATGGACTTCAGAGTCCGCAATCTGGGTACTTCTGGGGTCAACAGTTTTGATTTAGAGCTGGAACTGGATAACTCCCCTGTTTTCTTTCAGAATTATGCCTTCAACCTCGCACCCCTCAAGGATACGGTCATAAGCGTCGATCTCGGCCGGGCTTCCAATTTCTCAAATCAGGCAGTGGTTTCTGCTGAAGTGGTTTTAACTGGCGATGAGGATCCTTCAAACAATTCTGTTACCCAGGAGGTGAGTTTTTACCCTGTGACGGAGATACCGGTGGAGGAAGACTTTCTTTTTGATGAGCTTCCGGAAGGTTGGTTGGTGAACGGAGGAGAGTTGTTTCCCTTCAATTCGGCTCGTTCAGATGTGCTCTTCAAATCTGTGTCTCCAGGTGAAAGCTGGAAAGTGGTTACTTCAGAATATGGGCCGCTTACAGAAAATAACCAATTGATTTTGTCATTCAACTGGGCTGATGACGAAGGCGATCTCCTGGACCTGGGGTCCACTGATACCATTTGCCTTTACATCAGTACGGATTGTTTGGATGAAAACAGGGAATTGTTGCAAACCTACCATGCCGGGAATTATGATCCCATCGCTCCGTATCCGAGTGATACCTTTGATTTATCCGATTATGAGGGCGAGAATGTGCTTGTGGAGCTCGAATTCAAGAACAATTCCGGCGATAGCATACAGGCGTCCCTGGATTACTTTATTATCCGGGGTTGTCCGACCGAATTTGACATACAGGCAGATATTCACGCGGTGCAGGACAGTGTAGACGGGGAAATATCCCTTTTTCTCAGAAACGCAACAAATCCGCTTAGGTTCGAATGGAGCGACGGATCTACAAAGCGTTTCCGCGATAGTTTATCAGCGGGAGAATACACGGTAACAATTACAGATACCCTGGGCTGTTCAACAATCAGGACTTACACTGTGGACAGTTGTGGCAATGAACTGGACATCAGTTTCAATGTTTCGAGGGATGAAGGGGGCAATTTGTATAACGGGTTCATTGAGATCAGTTCGATAGAGGGTGACTTGTCCGACTATGACTTGAGCTGGAGCAATAATTTTTTCAACGTACCGGGTATATATAATTTGCCTAATGAGCGCTACAGCTTAACGATAGAAGATGAGCAGGGCTGTACATACGTTTATCGATTCGACCTGAGGACAACCAACCAGGATGAAGCGCCGGACTTAGCGGCTCTTGAAGAAGACTTTGTGCTCTATCCCAATCCTTCCAATGGAACAGTCTATTTAAGGACCAATCTTAGAGTTCAAGATCTTTTGGAACTGCAAGTATTGGATCCTTTTTCTGGAGCAATTGTGCATCGCCGTTCGCTGGAGGCCTTTTCATCCAGCCTCGAAGACTTGCGTATTGATCAGTTGAGAAATGGGATGAACATTGTCACCATCAAAACAAAGGAGCAGGTTTATTCCTTTAAGGTGTTGGTGCAGCGTAATTAAGTCGTTGTTTTACTGTTTTCTTGTTATGGATAAAATCCCGGTCTAATGAAAATTGGTGTTTTGTGTTATCCCACTTTTGGCGGCAGTGGTGTCGTAGCCACTGAGCTAGGCATGGCACTGGCCAATAGAGGTCACCAGGTGCATTTCATTTCCTACAAACAACCGGTACGACTCAATCATTTCAATCAGAATATTTTCTTTCACGAGGTTATTGAGCCTGATTACGCGTTATTCGAGCAAATGCCGTATGAGTCTGCCCTTGTAAGCACGATTGTTGATGTAGCTCAATCGGTGGAATTGGATGTTTTGCATGTACATTATGCTATCCCGCACGCTGCTGTTGGTTTTATGGCTCGTGAAATACTTCAGGAGAAGGGGATGTATTTACCTGTGGTGACTACCCTGCATGGAACGGACATTACCTTGGTGGGCAAGCGTCGGGCATTTGCGCCTATTGTAGAATTTTCCATCAATAAAAGCGATGTCGTAACTGCTGTATCCAACGATTTGCGGAACCAGACCTATGATTATTTCGAGATCAATCATTCTATAGAAGTCATTTATAATTTCATTGATTTCAACCGGTTCAAAGCCCAGGACAAAAGTCATTTTAAACAGGTAATAGCACCTGAAGGCGAGAAAATTCTCATCCATACTTCTAATTTCCGAAAGGTGAAGCGCATTTCTGACATTTTAGACGTTTTTCAGAAAGTGAGGGAACAGATTCCTGTGAAGCTACTTTTAGTCGGCGACGGACCCGAACGGCAGCTCTATGAGCGCAGATGCCGGGAGTTTGGATTTGCTTCTGACGTTTTTTTCCTGGGAAAGCAGCAGGCGGTAGAGGAGCTTTTGTCCATCGCGGATTTGTTCATCATGGCGAGTGAAAAAGAAAGCTTTGGACTTGCGGCCCTTGAGGCTTTGGCATGTGGTGTACCTTTGATTACCACCAATGCCGGAGGACTAAAAGAAGTTAACAAGCACGGTCAAACAGGGTTTTTATCAGATGTTGGAGATGTGGACGATATGGCCCATAATGCCTTAGAACTTTTAAATCACCCGGATAAACTGGAACAGTTTAGAGAGAATGCGCTGGCGTATGCCAATGAATTCAGTATTGATAAAATTGTACCTCAATACGAAGAGGTTTACCAAATGGCCATTAAACGATCGGTTAGCGCCGTCCAGGGATAACGAGTACTTTGGCGACAGCACCCGTAGATTCAAGTCCTTGGGTTGTTGCAGCAAAAACCAGGTAAACACCAGGTTGAACTTTATTGCCATTCACATCACGGCCATACCAAATCGCCTGCCCTCCTATACTGCTTGTTCGAAAGACCAATCTCCCGTTGATGTCGGTGATTTTTATGTCTGAGTCCTGAGCAAACCCGTCAATGGCGATGGGGCCTTCGTAATTGGGCATGACCGGGTTGGGATACACCTTGATCTCAGACTCGTGAAATTCTGCCCCTCGGCGCGCTTCTGTTTGAAGGCGCATAATTCCAGCCAGTGTACTGATGTAAACTTCCCCGGTTTCTTTTTGAATATTGATGCTGCTGATGGCATTGCTCAGCAGTGGGCTGTTGTCCTCATTATAATGGGCAATCTCCTCGAAACTATTGGCATCGTAAACGAATACGCCATTGGTCGTACCTAACCATACTCTATTGCCTCCATCAATGTCAATAGCCGTTATGCGCTCATCGTTCAGCAAGTTTTCAGGAAGGCCGTCTACTGTGATGACCGGTCTAAACCCGTCGCAAATTTCCTCGAAGGCCGAGCCGCCGCAGTCGAATACATAAGCTCCGGAGGCTGTGCCCACCCAAATGGCTCCATCGAGGTCTTTTTCAATGAATGTACTTTCGTTGGTTTCCAAGGTAGAGTTGGAGGCGGAGATGCGTCGAAACTGGTCATCTGAAGGATCAGAAGTGTTGTTGTCGTCATAAATGACAAGGGCACTCGAACTGCCTGCATCAACAAACCATTTATATCCAAAATTATCTATGACGATGTCCGTTAGTTCACTTGAGCCCGGCGACGCATAACTCTCCCAGCTTCCGTCTACCCGCTTAACACGTATAGGGCGATTTGCCCGGAAATTGGACATCCACAAATCGCCATTTGGAGATAATTCTACATCGAAAACTTTGGACCGTTGAGGGTCTCCGGGATCCACTCCCAGGCGATCATCTTTATCATTGTAGACGGTTCGCTGATCACCCTGGATCTCAAGCAAACCGTCAATAAAAGAGGCGAGGTAAACCTTATTGCGAGCGGCATCTATAGCTATATTGCAAACAGCTGCAAGGGTGTTTTCATTGAGTAGTTGATCATTTTCCCAACTTACGAAATCCCATCTTCCATTTTCAAGACGCATATATGTGACTGGACGGAAGGCAAAGTTTTCTACATTGGTCAACTCGTAACTGCCTCCGGCAACCCATAGATCTCCGTCTTCTCCAAAGGCAATGTCATAAGCCTGTTTGTCTCTTGGTGTATTGGTCGTGATTCTATTGCAGGAACCGTCAACGCTTTCAAGCCACCGGATGTCTCCAAAGCGATCTCCCAGCCATACCTTGCCATTGTCATCTAAAAGGGCTGCCGTGGGTCTGTCTACACATTCTGATGCGAGTAATTGCTCTTCTAATTGTTCATTGAGGTGGTATAAGTCGCCAGTACAATTAAATGCATTGTCCGGATCCTCAGAATTGGTACAAAGGCTGTAGAATAAACCATTTTGACCATCAGTAGCCAGGTATCGGACGGATTCATCTACGAAATTTTGGAAGGTATCTCTTTTCAGTTGACTGTCAATTGTTTCCAGTACTGACCTTCCTCCTCCCATCCACAACAGATCAGCCGCTTTAGTCAGGTGCCAGTAGGGTTCATTGAACGGGCGGCCGTCTTCATCTTCTAGCAATTCCCAGTTGCTGAGAAAGGGAAACAATCGGTCTGACACATTGGCGTCATTCTCAAAAACACCATTGGATGTAGCCATCAGCAACCTGTCTCTGTAAGTAATGATGTCGTAGACTGGAAAATTGGTCCTCAGATCGGTAAGTACTTCCAGGGCCAAAACGTCGAATTTGATGATGCCAAAATCGGTAAGGATATATAAAATGCTGTCCTGGAAAACCAGGTTGTTGATGGCCTTGCTGCCCGTAATATTCGTAGCATTTTTCAAAACAGGTATTTCAATGATGCCAGAAGATGTGATCAGATCCATGTTGCTGTTCTCATAAGAGATACAAAGAACATTGCTTGATTCAGAATAGGCGATATGTTGAGGTCCGGCTTCAGACAATCCGTTGACTTTAGAAAAGTAATCTAGGCTGAAATCCTCTTTATCAATCAATAGAATTCCTTCATTGGAGCAGTAAGCAATATTTTCCGGGGTTTCTACCAGGTCATCTCCAAATTGAAAGGGAATCACAGCCTCCCACTGGCCAATAGCCAATTCCTGAGTTTGTCCCGTAGCTGCGAGAAATGAAAGAATCGAAAACAGGGCTAAAAAATAGTTCTTCATAGGTCTGAGCAATTCCAAGAAATAAACTCTTTTGAGAAACACATATTGTACGTAAACGCCATTAAGGATGAGCCACCCAAGGGAGGTCAGTCCCTGTACATAGCAGAATTTTCCAGGTAATGATGGACGGATTCCGGTACCAGGTAACGCACGGAGTACCCTTTTCTGATAGAACGCCGGATATAAGAGGCAGATATATGGATCATGGGAGCCTCAGCAACATGTATTTTGTCCATGTTGATATGAGAAGGAGTTTCACTTCCTGGCCTGGAGTAGACATAAATACCATAGTTTTCCAAAATAACTTCGTAATTCTTCCATTTGTGCAAGCTGGCCAGATTATCGCCGCCCATAATCAAAGCAAATTCATGATCCGGATATTTATCTACCATGTAGGCCAGGGTGTCTACCGTGTAGGAGGGCTGAGGAAGGGAGAACTCAATGTTGGATGATCTCAAAACCGGGTTGCCCTTAATAGCCAACTCTACCAGATGCAAACGATCGTAGTCATTTGCCAGTGATTTCTTCAGTTTAAGCGGATTGTGGGGAGATACGACAAGCCATACCTGATCCAGTTCCGTCCTGGTAGCCATATGGTTGGCAATGATCATGTGTCCCGTGTGCACAGGATTGAAGCTCCCGAAAAAAAGCCCGATTTTCATAGTACAGGTAATTTGAGAAACTGTCTTTTCCTCTTCTCTAATTATAAGCCACCGGCATAATGAGCATCAAAATTTTCTCATCTGCTTGATGATCCTCATTCAACCCGAAGATGAGACATGCGGTTCTTGCTGAAGTAAAGTGAAATTGAATCTTTTCTGCGTCAAGAGCATTCAACATTTCTATTAGGAAAACAGAATTGAAGGATATCTCCAAAGGCTCGTCGCTGTATTCACAAGTAATGGTTTCCACAGCTTCACTGTTAAAATCCATATCCTGGGCCATCAATTTAAGTTGATCCTCTTTGATGTCGAAATTCACCTGGTTGGTGGTCTTATTGGCGAAATTGGAGGTTCTTTTCAATGAATTCAGCAGGTCTACCCTGTCGATGGTCATTTTACTTTCAATCTGTGTGGGAATAACATTTTGGTAATTCGGGTATTTTTGAGTGATCAGTCTTGAAATAACAGCCATGGAGTCGATTCTGAAATACACAAAAGACTCTTCAAACCCAAAACCAATTTGTTCTGCGTTACCTAGAAGGGACTTGATGATTTTAATGGCTTTCTTTGGTATGATAATTCCCTCGCCAGATTGTTGCCCGGCACTGCTCAGACTGTAACGCACCAATTTATGGGCATCTGTAGCTACGGCATAGGTTTGATCAGTTGTGAAGTCCAGGTAAATCCCGTTC
>DATFJT010000123.1:0-3601 GCA_035269065.1 Saprospiraceae bacterium
TCCTAAATTCACTGTAATTTATAATTTATTAAGTACCCCAATGAACATAATTGACAAATACGCGTTTAAGACCATGAATATCAGCGAGGGAGCTGACTGAAAAAAACCGTCTCTTATCTTTATTCGCACAATGAATGCAACGAGCATCATAAATGAAAGTCCGGCAGATGCCAAAGCGCCAATAAGAGGAAAGATAAATCCTGTAAACAGACCGGCAGAGCCAAGAATCTGTAGAGTTCCTGTGAGCAGTCGCTGTGAGTCAGGCAGACCATATCGGCTGAACTCTTCGACCATATACCGGGAGACCAGGCATTGAAACCCATAAAATAAAAAGAACACCGCGTTCACAACTAAAAGAGACTGAAAAAGGACGGACAAGAAGTTATGATTTTAGAGTTATCACAGATAATCCTCCCACACTGATCTTTATCTGTGAGTGTTTTTAGCTGAATTTTATCCGCTGCGGACTATGTTTTTCATTTGTATCGACAGAAGCTAATTAAACAGGGTTTCGTTCAGTTGAGAATTGCAACTAATTGCTTATTGATACGAGCTGAATAGAGTTGTTAAGTATGAGCTCCGCAGCGCGGTAGCTTGTCGAAAACAAGTCTATAAAACAGCCAAAGACTACATCAACGATGAAATCCCCTTCCGGTACAAGGCCGGGGCGGTTGCCCTTGGCCTGGGATATCTTTGGCTACGATCCAGGAGGCGACCATGACACATTCCGATTACCTGGCCATTATTGACGCCTATGGCGGCCACTTCAAAATAAGTGAATTTAATATTCAGGACTCCATCGGGCGAATGGACACCGGGTTCCTTCAATCCTTTCTGGCCTGGCGGCAGTGGACTGGCGTCCCCACGATGATCACATCTGCCTGGCGAAGAAATGATCAGAAATCCCATGGAAAAGGTAAGGCCATTGACTGCCTGCTGTTTTCCCAATGGAGTGTGAAGCAGCTACCGGCCATGAACCACTGGCTGCTGGCCACCACCTGGCCCTTCCAAGGAGTGGGACTCTATTTCGACTGGAGCTACCGGTGCCCCGCTACCAAAACGGATGTTCCGGCCATCGGACTGCATGTGGACGGCTGGGCCGGTAAGACTCCGGGGCAAAGGCCACTGCGATGGCTTCGGATTGACGGGCTCTACTACTACCAGTCTGTGGTGGAGGGAACCTTCCACTGCCGGGCCAACGGAAAAATCATAACCTTGACGGAGGCAATAAAACTGCATGAACCCAAATCCAAAGCAGTCTAACCTGCCGCACCGGATCGAACCCTACATCAGCAAGTACAAGGAAGTGATCATCACGACCATTATCTGCCTTTTTTTGACCGGAATCTATGAGTCCATTAACAACCAGACGGCCGAGATCAAAAAATGGTATGAGCTGATGATCAACATCCGGGCCGAGCAGAAAATCCAGGGCATTGACCTGGAATCGCTTAAAAAATCACTCGACGCGCACGAGCACCACGCCACCTACCGGCTGGACGATCATGAAGGCCGTCTCCGGGCGCTCGAAATTAAAATCACACCCAAACAAACCCTAAAACCACCATCCCAATGATCCGACGACTAAAAAAGACCATCGCAGCTATCCCCGCCTTGATCAAGCTGTTTAAAAGCAAAACCCCACAGGAAGGCAAAGATATTGCCAAAAGCGGCGTAACCAGCCTGGCCATTGCCGGCTCCATCACCGCCGGTAAACTTCAGATTGGAGAACTGGATGCCACCCTGCTCATTATCCTTGGAATACTGGAAATCCTTGGATACCTATATGGGTGCGTGGCACTATCCGTGGGCGCCTCGCAATCGGAAGATAGTCCATCTTAATATTTATGGCAGGAGCCGGGAGGTTTGAGTTTCCGGCTTCTGTATTTTAAAGAATATAAATTTACTTTTGGCTTGACGGAATATCTTCGAAATTTTTTGATATTGTAAACTTATAAAAAGTTCAATTTATGCATTTAATTTACTGGTCAAATTTAAGAGGCTACTATGCCCGCAACTGCACCTTAAACACCCACTCGCTCTCCCCGCTCGCCAAATTAAAGGTGTGGGAATAAACCGAACTCCAGGAGACGGTCACATCGTCAATCTGCCAGCGGTATTGGTCGATACTGCCGCATTTTGCAGTGCTCGTAGTGCCGTCCAGCACCACCGGATCACTGTGGTAAAACACCGTCCCATCGGGGTCGGTTACAATCTTTGCCGTGGGGCTGAGGCTGCACGTTTTGGCTGCGATATGGGCTAAAAACAGGAACATACCCGAAAGTAGGAAAATGGGGAGAGTTTTCATTTTCGTTTCCTCTGCTTTCTCAGTCAATACTTCAATGTGATGATATTTGATTCAACATTTTCCTCAAAAAACGTGGCCTGATCGTTAAATTCAGTAAAATAGTTGGATGGATGTAACCAGTCATCTGACCAATAAAACAATTGAATGCTGTAAGTTTCACCTTGTTCAAATTTAAATGGCTCATCTCCAGCTTGTGGAATTCCCGTTGATTCTTCTTCTATAGAATAAAACCATGAGTATGCATCTCCGGATTTTAATATCAAATAAAGGTCGGGGTTAAACTCCGGTGTTATTGAAATTCTGTAAGAAAGATCTTCACCATCAGATCTTCTAATACTATCGTTTAATGTAAATCCTTTCAGTGGTTTAAAAATAAGCAAATCATGATCACTCACATTTTTTAACTCCGCGTTTACAACGATTAATCCGTTCGTCTTATCCGTTTCCAAAAGTTCAATCGTAAAATTTAAAACGGAGCTGTTTTGGCATGAAAAATTCAGGAAGCACCATGCAATTACTCCCACTTTGTAAGTGATTATTTTTAAAAAGAAGAAAAGAAAAAAATACTTACTCATACTGCTGCACCATTTTAAAAACAGTATCAATTTGACCCTCTTCAAAGACAAACAAATATTTCATTGCTGTGTTAAACATGGAATTACCGCGATAATCATCGAAACTCTCATTGTTGAATAATTCTTTTCTAAAAAAGACCTCCGATGCAATTAAATTATCAACTTTATTGGAAAAAAATATTTTGACTCTGGCAGTATCACTTTTTGTATATACAGTTAATGTACTATCAATAGTTGTTTCCAAATTCATAAAATCATTGTAATCCTTATTCATGAGTTCCAATTCTCTTCGAAATAAAGAGAATAATGTACCGGGTTTTTCCGGATATACTTTATACACCAATTCTGAATTTGAATAGAGTAATGTTGGATAATAGAGATTGTGATCTCTTAACATTTTTACTAATTCGTCATCATTCGATATATAATTCAATGCCTGTTTGTAACTATTATTATTCTGAGCATTACAATTCAATGTGATAGCAAATAAAAAACATATTATGGGTATCTTTTTTAAGATATTCATCATTTTGTTCTCCTGTATACTTTTTGGTAATTGTCCGAAGAAAATGGAATAAACAGACCCCTTTCATTTTCTATCTGTCCGTAACTAAATCTATGTCCCATTATTGGCATACCATTATATGCATTCCAATTAGATTGATTAATTTCATTTCTTATTTTATTCATATGAATTACAGTTCTTCCTACTCCCATA
>DATFJT010000124.1:0-4432 GCA_035269065.1 Saprospiraceae bacterium
GTCTGCAGTGAGTTGAAGGTGTAATTGTTGCAGATCAGATTCCGTCATAAGCCCCTTGCCAATTCCCTGTTGATTGGTGACTACCAGGATCGGGTAGAAATATTTACCCAAATCTCCAAATGACTCAACTACTCCCGGCAACCATTCAAATTCCGACCATTTTTTTACGTAGTCTCCTTCTAATTTTCGATTGATAACTCCGTCCCTATCAAGGAATAGGCACGGTTTTTCAATATTTTTCATTCCGGAAAAAGTTTATTCTCAAGGAATTCACAGAGAATGTGTCCGAGGAAAATGTGCATTTCCTGAATTCTGGCGGTATCCCCTGAAGGTATTCTCAGGCAAAGTTCCGCTAGCGCCTTTAGCCGGCCTCCTGTTTGTCCAGTCCATCCTGCCACTAAAATATCTTGTTTGCGGGCTTGATCAGCAGCCCTTAAGATATTCGCAGAGTTACCCGATGTGGACAGGGCTATCAATAGGTCACCTTTGCGTCCCAAGGCCTCCACCATCCTCGCAAAAGTCTCTTCGTACCCGTAATCATTTGCTACTGCAGTCAAGTGACTTGAATTGCTATGCAGTGCCATCGCTGGAATTCCCTTTCTGTCTTTGAGGTAGCGACCAGTGAGTTCAGCGGCAATGTGCTGAGCATCGGCCGCACTACCACCGTTTCCACATAATAAGATCTTCCCTCCGCCTTTGAGCACGTCCAGGCTCATCATACACAAATCATCGAAAGCCGTCATCAGCTCTCTGTCTTTAAGCATCAGCTCAAATACTGCTGCATGATCTTTTGCCCTTTTTGAAAATATTGCTTCCATTGGCACAAATTTAACGGATTTTAACTTGAACTCAGCTCTGTCACATAACGGATCAAAATGCACGACCTCAAAGTGCGCATCTTCACAGGGACTTTCGTACTTTTGTCGACTTAAATAAAAAAATCGGTCAGATGCGCACAAAGTTATCTCAATTTGATTTTGAATTACCCGAAAAACTCATCGCGAAATATCCTGTTCAAAACAGGGACGAATCAAGACTCATGATCGTCCATCGGGACAGTGGAAAAATTGAGCACAAACTTTTCAAAGACATCATCGATATATTTGACGAGGATGATGCACTCATTTTCAATAATACCAAGGTATTTCCGGCTCGACTAAATGGTTTCAAAGAAAAAACTGGGGCCAAGATCGAGGTATTCCTCTTGAGAGAGCTAAATAAAGAGGCCAAACTATGGGATGTGTTAGTAGATCCTGCAAGAAAAATAAGAGTGGGAAATAAGCTCTTTTTCAATGACAAAAAAGGAAATGTCAGTCTCATAGCTGAGGTGGTAGACAATACGACATCCAGGGGAAGAACCATTCGATTTCTGCATGACGGACCAGACGAGGAATTCAGGAAAGAACTCTTCTCAATGGGAAAACCGCCGCTTCCAAAATACATCAAGCGCGATGTAGAAGAATTGGACTTTGAGCGCTATCAAACAATCTACGCAAAGGAAGTAGGTGCTGTTGCCGCTCCCACCGCCGGACTGCACTTCAGCCGCGAGCTTATGAAGCGACTGGAAATAAAGGGAATTGAGTTTTCTGAATTGACCTTGCATGTTGGACTGGGTACTTTCCGAAATATTGAAGTAGAAGACTTGTCCAAGCACAAAATGGACGCTGAATATTATAAGATTACTGAATCTGCTGCTGAAAAAGTCAATAAAGCTAAAAAGCTCAACAAAAAGGTCTGTGCAGTAGGAACAACAAGTATGCGCAGCATTGAATCAGCTGTTTCTGCTAACGGATTGCTAAAAGCCTCGGAAGGGTGGACCAATCTGTTCATTTATCCGCCTTTTGAATTCAGTATTGCCAACTCAATGATTACCAATTTTCATTTGCCTAAATCTAGCCTGGTCATCATGATATGTGCGTTTGGAGGCAAAGAGCTAATACTCGATGCCTACCAAGAGGCCATAAAGGAAAAATATAGGTTTTATAGCTATGGCGATGCAATGCTTATACTTTAAAAAATTAGTGCCTTAGGAAACCAATTTAAAATGTTTTTCATTATCTCAATTAAAGGATCTATTGAGTGTTT
Source organism: Saprospiraceae bacterium (assembly GCA_035269065.1). Taxonomy (GTDB): domain Bacteria; phylum Bacteroidota; class Bacteroidia; order Chitinophagales; family Saprospiraceae; genus DATFJT01. The sequence continues at coordinate 2,086 of DATFJT010000124.1, forward strand.
TTTACTATCATCTGATATTCAAGTATTTATACATTCATGCTCCCTTTAGCTGATAAGCTTGAAAATAAGCTTGATCGGTTAATTCTCTTTTTTTACATTTGTCGCAAATTCCAGATATTCTGGGCAATATGAAACTACTATGTATTGGACATTAGAACTTGCTTTACATCTCGAAGATGCTCCCTGGCCGGCTGCATTGGATGAGTTATTGGATTATGCCGTGCGCTCCGGTGCCCCGCTTGAGGTCATTGAAAACCTCCAGGCCGTTGAAGACGAAGGAGAAATCTACGAAGGAATTGAAGACATCTGGCCTGATTTTCCTCAAAGAGATGATTTTCTTTTTAATGAGGACGAATACTAGTGTTCTTATTTATTTTGATTGTGCCAGGCCTCACCGCCTCAACTTCTCTCAAAATATTTTATCTTATTTTATGATGAAATCACCCACTTGTAGGGTTTAATTACCTTATTTCGTATTAAAGTCGTAAGATTACTCGATTTGAAAGACATCGCTATTGCCATTGACGGATTGTCCTCCTGCGGGAAAAGTACCTTGGCCAGAGATCTCGCCGAGGCACTAGACTACATGTACGTAGACAGTGGAGCCATGTACCGTGCCGTTACGCTTTATTTATTAGAGAATGAATTGGATTATGAGAATATTGCTACCGTAGAGGAGGCTTTAGCTGAAATTTCTATCAGCTTTAGTAAAGACCCTGATCGGCCGGGTATTTTACTGAATGGTCGGCATGTAGAAAAAGAAATACGAAAAAAACGAGTTACGGAAAATGTAAGTCCTGTGGCAACAATCTCTGAGGTAAGGCGATTTCTTGTCAAACAGCAACAAAAGTTGGGTGAAAACAAGGCCATTGTTATGGATGGTAGAGACATTGGAACGGTAGTTTTTCCAAATGCAGAACTGAAATTATTCCTCAAGGCCGACCTGGAAACCAGAACTTCGAGGAGATACAAAGAATTACTTGGCAGAGGAATTGAATTCTCCCGTGAAGAAGTACAAAAAAATCTCGGGGATCGAGATCACATAGACAGTACCAGAGAAGATAGTCCATTAACTGTGGCATCAGATGCTATAGTTGTGGACAATACCAATATCAACTGCGACGAACAGTTGCAAATGTGTCTGGCGCTTGCTCAATACCGCATTGATCACCCAAGAAGCCACCCCTAATGGAATTATTCGTTACATTTTTAGCCGCGCTTTTCTCCGTCGTAAACCCTTTTGGGGCAATTCCTGTATTCCTTGCTCTTACACCCGATTATACGCCGTCAGAGAGAAATCAAACAGCCTTATTTACAAGTATATATTTCATTTTACTTTTATTGGCTTTCTTCTTCGCGGGCACATACATCCTCGGCTTTTTTGGCTTACAAGTAGATGCCATGCGCATAGCTGGCGGAGTGGTCATTGTCTCTTCAGGTTTTGCTCTTCTCAATGGTAAATTTGCAGAAAGCAGGGCCATTAATAAGAAAGTCGAGGAAGAAGCCATTGCTAAGGAGGATATCTCTTTTTCGCCATTGGCCATGCCTTTATTATCAGGACCGGGCTCAATTTCCTTGTTGATTTCTACATACTCAGATTACCCGGAATGGACCGATAAAGGTCTTATCGGCCTGGTAATTATAACCACTGGAATCATCATCTATTTCACCTTGAGAATTTCGCCTCTTTTGTTTAAAATTTTAGGTGTTGGTGGCCTCAAGGCCATCTCAAGAATTATGGGCTTCATTGTCATGTCGATAGGTATACAATACATCATTTTGGGAATCGTCAACCTGGTTCAAAATTTCTATCCTTTGAGCGCCTCTTAACAGCCTCAATCAAGAATAGCTGTAAGGGTGATATTGAATTCGACTGAAATGGCATGGATCGCTCAGTTACTGATCTTCCTACACAAAAAGTGTACTTGATTCTTGCGCTAGTTGAACATATGGATGAGCAAACCGACTGGGCTCAATCAATATCCTTTATCTGGTAACAATCTATTTTGAGATTCAGCTCAAATTGTACTCCTCTATCTCTCAATTATCGGATTGACCGTTCATGGAATGTTTCGTGTCGTATTTAAAATAGAATGTGGTTCATCAAGGTAAGCTCTTTATCATTTGTGTCAAGATCCCTTTTAAAACCCTATGCCTGTGTTGGATCGAACCCGCCAAAGCTTTACTGCTCCGCAACCCCATTGTTTATAGTGTTTCTTTGGATTTACTCTTGGAATAATAATCCCTATCAGCTTGGTTAGTCTATTCAGAAAGCGCCTAAAGCTCAAAAAAAAGGGTTCTGACCTCAGCCAGAACCCTGTAAATCATTTGTGATCTGTTTTTTATT
>DATFJT010000125.1:0-2531 GCA_035269065.1 Saprospiraceae bacterium
ATTGATTCTACCGAAGCTTGCTGTGTGCAGGTCGATTAGAATATCGAAGTGCTTAATGATCCTTTGGACCAAGCGGTAAGCGTACACCTGGCTTACATTGCCATTGGGCACGCCTGGAAAAATGTGATTGAGGTCGACCCCATCATTGAAGCGTCTTTTTTTCCGGATAAAGGAAGGGATATTGACGACCGGAACACCGATGAGGGTACCTCTTAACTGTTTAACATCGATTTCTCGAAATAGCCTTTGAATAACGGGAATTCCATTCAGCTCGTTGCCATGCACGGCAGCCGTCAGGCCGAGGGCCGGACCCTCTTTTTCCCCGCGAGCAATCATGATGGGTACCAGCATTGGATTACCCAGAGGGTCTGTGATCAAGTTCAGCCAGAAATATTGGATCGTTCCTTTTTGGACCAGGCTCAGATCGATCGTATCAATGATCGCTTCCTTTTTCATTCGAATTATTTTGTACGTATTGGATAAATTGTTTGGCAAACCTGCGAGACAAATACATGCGCTCGTCCTTTTCATTTGGCGTCAGGCCTCCGATGCTTAAAGTATTGATTTCAGAAATCACTCTTTTGCCATGATTGTTCACGAGTGTATCTACCCCATAATAGAAAATACCTTCTTTAGCCAATTTGGGCGTAATGGCATCAATCATTCGTCGTTCATTGGGGTTGGCTATTGCAGGGGAAGAACTACCTCCCTGGGCGACATTGCACAACCAGCCGTCGGTCTTAGGCAGTCTCAAAGAGCTGAAAATGATTTTTCCTCCGGCAACAAAGATTCTTTTGTCTCCTTTGTCTACATTTTTTAGATAAGGAACAGCGAGGTAGCCCTCTTCAGACGCTTCAAAGATCACTTTGAATGCTTCTAAGGGCATGTCCTTGCCGTCATACCAGACCTGGCCGTCTTTGATGCGTGCAAGCCCCTTGCCACCATAATTCTCCAGGGGTTTTAGTACAATGGCCTTATTTTCAATCAACGCTGCAACCTGTGACCATTTTTTGCAGAGGACCATCTCAGGAGTAAACTCTGGAAAATTGAAAAGGTATTTTTTATTGCTTGTTTTTAGAATGCCTGCCGGATCATTGACGATGGTTCGATTTGAAAACCCAGACGGCAGAAGACGAAAGAATTCTTTATTGATTGGCCAGGCCAGTCGCAAAAAGATAGCGTGATAGTCCAGTAATTGATCTTCCTTGCTATTGAGTTTATGGGCACTCAAGTTTTCATAGGTAAAGCTTTCATCGACATTGATGGTCCAAATGTGATTAAATTGAGAAGCATTGAAAAAGCTTTGATTGCGCACGTCTGCTCTGTCTGCAAGAGTGACCCGCCGCACATCATGATGGCTAGCGATGGCTCTGGCCATGCCGTAAAGGGAATTTTTATCACTATGTCCACGGTGATCGGATAGGACTAGAATATTCATAGCTTGAATAAAGATTAGGGATCAACGAGAATTTCATTGATCAGGCTCTGGTCTTGATTTAGAGATTTGAATAGTCTTTTTCGAAAGCGCCCTTTGGTATTGACCAGGGTTTCGCACATTCTGTCAATGGCGATCATCGACAACACCGTTTGAATATAGGCTTCGATCAGATCATCTATACCGAGGCCGAGCTTGTTGTAGTCCCTCCGATCCATAAGGAGTAGCCGTTTGGTATCGCTGTCCCAGCCTCCTTCTTCTAGCTTTATACTGAGGTTGGTTCCCAGCATGCTCCAGGAATCTTCCTGTTTGGGGATTTCGTTCATGAGGGGATCCTTCGCTCTTCGACTGTATATACTCAGAGGTTTGATGCCTGTGCTGGTGGAATGGACCATCATGCGCAGGTCAGTAACATATGTAAAGCCCCGCTTAGAAGGCACGGTTCCTACATGGAAGAGTTTCCCTTTTGAGGTAGTGGAGCTCCAGAGATAATTGCCGATCAGGCTTTGGACAATCAACTGGTCGTAATCGAAGTCCAATTCCATGAATTCATCGAGCTCCTTCTGGCCTACTATGGTATAGACGCCTTGTCCGGCATTGCTGTAGGGAATTTTGATAACGGCCTGTCCTCCCATGCGTTTCACCCAGAGTGGCACCTCAAATTTGCTGACATCCCTGATTGTTTCCGGAATCACAATTTCCAACCCTGTACCCGACAACTCTGAGTTGTAAAGGTCATAGGCTTTGGCAGCCAACATTTTATTTCTACCTCCGGCCAGGCAGGACAAAACGGGATTTAGAATTTTGGTTTTGCAGTGCAATGGAATTCTCGTCCATGGTTTCTGGGTGACGTAGCGGAATGCAGCCCTTATTTGATGCCATTCGCCATCCTCGAGTCGAACTTGTAGATAGTCTTTCTCATAACGCAAATATTCCTCGTAGCCTTCAGTGGGGAAATAAATGAGGTGTACCTCTTCTCCTGTAATTTCAGCCAATGCACTGGCATAGCCCGATGCTTCCATATAATTTTTATCGAACAAGACGGCCAGTACACCGTGCTTTTCCCTTTTGAGACGCCGAATGATGGGCAGGAAAG
>DATFJT010000126.1:0-3301 GCA_035269065.1 Saprospiraceae bacterium
AACGCCTCCTCAGATGCTGACAGGATCGACTCTATTCCTGTCTCCGATTGTTCGGAGTAAGTCTTAATCTCTTCATTATTGTACGGGTTGATGCTCTTGAAAGTCATAAGTACCTGGGTTTGATTTCAGACAAAAACTGATAAATAAGAAAAATGGGTAAGGAACAGACGGTAGTAAACTATAAAATAAATCAGGAGTTTTTATGTTTGATCTCAATGTAACTTGACGGGCATAAATGCCGGGTTATATTAATAGGCTCCAAACAGTCTGCTATTTAAATAATCAGAATCCTAAAGAATTGATTCAACTACATTAGTAAATTCTTGACCCCAATGCTCCCAATTTAATGAAGATTCATATCGATCGCGCGCCTTTCGCCTCATGTTCATGTAGAGGGAATTGTCTTCCTTCAGTTCTACAATCTTATTTATGTATTCTTCTGGCTTAGCGTCCGGCTTGAACAGAAACCCATTTTCTCTTTCCTTAACAATGGTTGCTACTCCGCCGGTATTGGTTGCAAGTATTGGCAGGCCAAATGCACAGGCCTCACAAAAAACAATACCATAGCACTCCATTTGAGTAGGCAGAATAAACAGATCAGCATTCAGGTACAGCTCTGTCAGTTGACTAAACTGTTCAGGGTCGTTTTTGTTGAGGTAGGGAAAGACTTTAACGAAGTCTTTCTGAAATTTGAGGGGAGGATTGCATCCTATAATTGTTAAATTAGTATTTAATCCCATCGAGTTTAGCTCATTTGCCACATGAAAGGCGAGTGCGCCGCCTTTTCTTTCCCAGTCGACACCAACAAAGAGTAGCTCAATAGAATGTTGGAGACCAACGGATTCCAGAGCCTCTTCCCGGGAGGGCTCGTGATCGAGGTTTGCCCCATAAGGTATTACGTGGATATTTTCCGGGCTTGCGCCGTAATCGTGAACAGCAGAATTTGCCGCCCAATCAGAAGGATAAATTAACGCAGAAGCCTTGTTGATTGCCCTGGATTCAATTTCTTCATTCTGCCCGGCAATAGATTTAAAAACCGATGAGAATGCGTCATAATACTCATGCATGATACGAAAAGTAGCATCAGACGTATAGAATATCGGTATGTCAGTATCTAAATACGCAATTTCTGTAGATGCTGCCGGTGCAAATATTAAATCGAAAGGACCTTCCCTGCGTAGTTTATTCTTAAATATTCTGGCGTACTGTTTTGAGTAAAGGAGCGAATGTCTGTAGTTGTATCGCTTACCCATCAGGCTTCTTGAAATCTTATTAACTACCTGTCCGAAAGGTTTTAATGGATTCTGATCGGGGCCCATGGGATGAGCGTCTGCCCCTGCATTCTTAAGAGCCTGGAGCATGTAATAATTAGTCCCGGACCAGCTCTTTTTGTCATTTGGATCATCAGAGGTCAAATATGCAATGCGCAAATTAGCAGCTTTCGTAAGATGAATAGGGAGTAGTTGTATTTAACTAAACTTAGGAAAATTGATGCGTAATGGAAAAGTAGAATAAATTAAATCTGAAATGACAAAGGCCATTCTGGGATGAGAAAAACAACCAGGTAAGCATGTTCTAAATAAAGGTAGAGGGATAACTTTGAAGTTGGATAATAAATTCTTTCCGCCAGAATAATTCAAAGCTAAACACCTCTTTCAAAAGCTATTCTAACCCAGAATAACAGTACTATGAACTTGTTAAGATCTTTCTGTATATGTAGGAGGGAAGTAAAAAGGAATAATCCAGCACTTTTTTTAGTTTAGCCAGTCCCTGATATTCATTGAAGGGATACTTGAATAATTCGGGCCATTCTTTTTTAATCAAGTCAAGACATAACCGCTGCTCGAGCCTATAGGTCGATGGTAGGCTCATCATGCTGGTAAAAATCTCACGGCTTGAAAGCGGGAGATAGTGTGGATGATAGTAGTTTCCAGTGTACGTCGATAAATTCCCCCAGCAACCGAGCCTCTGTTCGATATAGATTAAATCAAGAAGGCTGAAAAAGTCGATATCTGGCAAACCTTCTACATAGTTTTTGCTCGCCTCTAGCAGCGCTTCTGTATGTGGTAATTTCAGGCGATTTAGCATTTCTGAAGCAGTGAGCGTTTGGGTTGCACGGTCATCTTTCTTCCAATAAAATGAACGCCCGACTTCACCCGCCATAGCCGGCATAACAGCGTAGTTGCCTTTAAAGAACTGAAGGGAATGCTGAACTTTCCAAATTCCTCCGCTTATACAGTGTCCATTCCATTTAAGCCACTGTTCTTGTTGTTTTTTGTGGGGTTTATCGACCTTTAGAAATTTGTGATCCAGTTTGTATTCTTTTGAGATTTTGTCAGCATAGTATGTATCAACGTTTCCCGGAAATTTTTTAAACGTGAAAAATTCCGACTTCTTAGTTAAATGACGCACACAAGCTAATAGCATTCTTGAGTCTCTGCCGGCAGTAATACTGAAGAGCGGCTTGTGCGATTTCGCAACAGCAGAGCAGGTGTTTTTTACACTTGATGCAATCGCGTTTACTAATTTGTCAGTGCCGGAGGTCTTCTTTATTTCTTGCGAAGGCCAATGTCTATTTATGATCCATTTTTCCAGGTCCAGAAAGTGATTTGGAATCACACGGTAGACACCCTTATGAGCAGTTAGGCCAGAGGGAATCCAAAGGCCACTCTTCGGCATTCCCAACTGATGCATAAGACGGGTGTCGAGTTTAGTTTCGTACTCCTCCTCCAGGATCAATTGAGGAGATGAAGAAGCCACTTCTTTTGCCGGGTCATAAACGATTGGCAGAGAACCTGAAGCATCCAGATATAATCTGCTTTCTTTATTTAAAACACCCGCCACAATATATCTGCCTGACAAAGAGAAGATAAGGGCCTCGAAATCGTCCCAGTTTTGAACATCGGCAAACACATCAGAACAAAGAAAAGCATTTCCCCGGATGGGATTTCCAATAATTGTACCAAGTGTATTATTGGCGTTGTTTTTTATAAACAATTGATTGAAGTCATCAGAAAAAGTGATACAGATATTATTCAGGACGACCGAATTCCCAATGTCGGAAATATGATGAGAGCTCTCTACAGATTTAATGTGAATAAATGAACGGAAAAACTGATTTGTCATCTCTGTATCCAATAGGTCATATATTTGAATAGTAATATGGTCAGTATGTTAAGGCTTATTCTAATTATTATTGAGTTATTTCAATTATGATTGCAACAAAAGGGCATTTGCCTATCCGTTATCCTTTAATCTATCCAAATAAATTGGAGCTAAGATTCCCAAGGTAATTTTTATG